>NZ_JBXVPZ010000634.1:0-4450 GCF_057961495.1 Streptomyces sp. P5F9
GTTCGGGGTCGGGGTCGGAGGGGCGCGGGCCCTCGGGACCGTCCGGGCCGACGCGCACGAGGCGTTCCACGCGCACGATGCGCGTCCGGCATCCGTCGATCACGACCTCGTCGCAGCGCTCGGCGTCGATCCGGTCGGCCAGCCGCCCGTACTCCGCCTTGGTCTCCTCGTCGAGCCGCTCCATGACCGGCGCCATCACCCGCAGATAGGTGGTGAGCGTGTCCCGCGACCCCTGCGGGCTCGCGTTCGTCATCTGCGTCGGCGCCCAGTGGCCGTCCGAGAACTCGGCCGCGGTGAACTCGGCGGGCAGCAGCACGCCCCCGGGATGCGTCTCCCGCGCGCGCAACGAGTCCTTCCGCATGGCGGCGGGAGCGGTGCCCTTGGCGTGGACCAGCGACAGGAGTTCCATGCGCAGGATGCCCTCGGACATCCCCGTCGGGGTGAAGGGGTCGATCACGAATCCCTTGGTACGGCCACGGTATTCGTGACCGTGCCCCGCCTTGGCCGGGTCGGGGTCGGACGGCCGGGGCGGTTCCGGTCCCGTCGGTCCCATCCGGATGAACTGGTCGGCCCGCACGATCCGGAACCGGCGTCCCAGCACCGTGAGTTCGTCCAGGGCCTCCCAGTCCAGCCGCTCCGCGTTCCGCAGCCACTCCCGCTGGGTCTCCGTGTCGCCGGCGTCCTCGGCGGTCCGTGCCTGTTCGCGGAAGGTCATGGCCATGGTGTCGCGTGCGCCCTGCGGGTAGGGGGTGGAGAAGAGGGAGACGATCTTCCAGCCGCCGGTCTCGATCTCCTCGGCCACACCGAATATCGCGCCACCACCGCCGAGGACGTCCGGATAGGCCTTTCGGGCCTGCCACGCCTCCACGTCCGCGAGGGCAGCCGCCGGGGCGTCCGGCTGGGCCTCCATCCTGATCATCCGGTATCCGGGTACCTGATCACCGTGCTCAGACATGTTTCCAGCATGCCCGGACGAGGGGACGGTTCGCGACGAATCAACGCAACCGGCACACCAGTTGAACTCGTGGGGCACCGCTTCTGGCCATGCGCCGCCGACCCCCGGGGTGATAGACGTCGGACATGAACAACTCGATCATCCCCTCCCGTCCGGCCGGTGTCCGATGACCGCGGGCGCCGACACCCCCGACCGCCGGGGCCGCACCGGCCTGGACCGCACCGGCCTCGACCTGACCGGCAACCCGCGCGTCAGGGTCCGCGACGTGACCCTGCTGTCCAGCCACTGGTACGTCGAGCGCACCACGACCTTCGACTTCCAGCACGGCGACGGCACGTGGACCACCCAGGAACGCGAGACCCACGACCGCGGCAACGGCGCGACCCTGCTCCTCTACGACGCCGAGCGCGAAATGGTCCTGCTCACCCGCCAGTTCCGCTACCCCGTGTACGTCAACGGCCACCCCGACGGCATGCTCGTCGAGACCCCGGGCGGACTCCTCGACGACGATGACGAGCACCCGGAGGAGGCCGTACGCCGCGAGGTCGTGGAGGAGACCGGGCACACCGTCGGCGAGGTGGAGCACGTCTTCGACGTCTACATGAGCCCTGGCTCGGTCACCGAACGCATCGGCTTCTACGCCGCGTCCTACGGCCCCTCGACCCGCACCCACGAGGGCGGCGGTCTCCAGGAGGAGGGCGAGGACATCGAGATCCTCGAACTGCCCTTCCGCAGAGCCCTGGAGATGATCCGCACCGGCGAGATCGCCGACGCCAAGACCATCATGCTGCTCCAATGGGCGGCGCTGGACGGGCCGTTCGCCAAGTAGCCGCCCGGGGACTTGACTTGAAGTGCGCTTCAGGAGGAAGACTCCCGTTCGCGCCCGGATGACCCGGGTGCGAACGGTTGGACGCGGCGAACCGAATCCACCGCACGCACAAGGCAGGGCCTCTCCTCACGAATACGGTGTGGTTTCGCCCGGGCTGTTCGGATTGTTCCGCGCGATATGGCGGGATCCGTCTCCGTCAAGAGCGCGAAAAGTCCGCCGCGCTCCGACAGCCGGAATCCGGCCACCTCCTGCCGGCGAACTCCCTTGCCCGATCGGTGACTTGATCGGGGGAGCGTGTGGCTCTGTCCGCACGACCGATCGGGCGCCGTGTGTCCGCTCCCTCGATCCTCGTCGGCCCCTCGGCGCATCGTCCGCCACAACCGCCACCTGCGTCACGTAGGTCCCTTGCGTCACGTGCGAGGGTGGACTCCGAGTGCCGTGGTGCCTTCCAATTGAACTGAACCCGCCACGGACACCGGGCAGTTTCAGGGAATCCGACCTCTTTCCAGCAGGGTTCGCCATTGATGCGAACGCGAGTTCTCCGGACTTCGGTCGGCTTGCGGAGGGGCTCGTGGAGCTCCGGAATGATCGTTTCGGAATTCCTTCCCAAAGGGGTTCACGCTGCCTCCGGTTGTGCCATCATGAGGCACTCGGAGGCGAGAGTCTCCGACGGACGACCGTGCTCGGGTGGGGATCTGACACGGCGTCCGGGGGGTTGAGCGGCAGTCCGGCGCATACGGCCGGCTGTCCGCATCGGGGGGAGTCATCCAATGGGGGAATCCCGTAATGATCAGGCATGTCCTGTGTGCGGAACTCCGGCACAGGGAGACGAGTTCTGCCCGGTGTGCCGATGGCAGTTGTACGACGACCGGGTTCTGGGGGAGTTGACCGCGCACGACGTCGAGCAGGCGCGATCGGGGCTCGAAGCGGCCGGGCACACCTGGGACGCAAGGGCGGCACGGCGGTCGGCACAGACCGGCGGGGTCGTGGGCGAGCGGCTCGCGGCAGTGATGCGAGGCGGTCCGCCCAGACAAGGGGAACGGATACCGGACGGCCCCCCGGATTCACCCGGAACGTCCTCCGGCCGGACTCCGGGCCCATGGCCGGCGGAAGATACCGAGGCGTACGAAAACATTCTCGACGACCTCTTCAGTCGCCGCGTCAAGGAATTACTCTTCCTCGAATTCACGCCGGACGACGTGAACATGATCAAGGTGGCCGTGGGAGACGGCGGATTACCCCGACAGGCCGATGCGGGAAGCACCAATTGGCGTTCCCTTGCTCCCGAACTCGACTCGCATCCGGATATCCGTCGTTTCCAACTGGCCGGCGGCATCGGCACTTTGTCCCCGGTCTCCCGCGGTGAATTCGACGACGCCGTTCTCCACTGGCTCAAGGCGTACATTCCGCCGTCGTACGAACACTCCCTCGTGCTGCTGACACCCCGCACCGGCTGGGCCCTGCTGGAGCGGGCGGCGGTCGCGGCGCGCGGTGTGTACACCCTGCGGGCCGAACTCGGACGCGGCGGCGCGACGGCCGCGGAGAGCACCACCGAGGAAGCCGTCACAGAGGTCCTGCGCACCGCGCCGCTGCTCGCCGACCACACACTGGTGCTGGCCCGTTCCGACCGGGAGACCGGTGCCGTGCGCACCCAGAACCACGTGCTGTTCCCGGCGGGGACGCGGCTGCGGCGCGGCGAGACGGCGACCTCTCGCGTCACCGTGCACGGCGGGCCCGGCGTCACACAACCGCTGCACCTACCGGTGTTCGCCGGTGCGCCCGCCCCCGACGGGACCGGCGCCCGGTCCCTGGCCGTGCACCGGGCCGGCGTCGGTGCGCTCGACCACGCCACGCTCACGTTCGTCCTGCGCGGCCCCGGCGAGGTCGACCTCGTCGATCCCCGCACCGGGACGGCACCGGTACCGACTCCGCGCGCCGCCATCGACGTACCCGCGCTGCTCACCCGCCTGCCCCACCGGATCGTCCGACCGCCCCGGCTGGAGCTCCTCCTCACGGTCGAGCTCAGCGGCGCGGACCCGGCGGAGACCGGAGAACGCCTCGCCTTCGCCCGGGAGTTGGTCGCCGCGCTCGCCGCTCACGGCCCGACCGGAGCGACCCTGCGGGTCGGCGCGGTCGGTCATTACGACCATGTGATCCAGGAGAACAGCTACACCACGCGGCCCCGGCTGCTCGAACCCCCGGTCCCGCCCGGTCCGGCGTCCGTCCTGACGGCGGCCCTCGCCGGCTGGGGCCACACCCTGCGCGCACAGGACCTCGCGTCCTCGCTGGAGGACGCGCTCCACGCGGTGATGCCGCTCGCGAGCCCGCCGAACGGCACCCCGGAGAACGTACGGCGTGTCCTGCTGATCGTGGCCCGCAGGCCGCCCGGGCGGCCCCACCAACACGACCTCGTCCCGACCTGCCCACGCGGCCGCGACTGGGAGCCGGCGCTGCGTCAGTTGCGGGCCGCCGGAGTCCGGGTGATGACCAGGGCCGACCCCGTGACCGGACCCGACCCCTCGAACCGACCGGACGCCGCTGCCCGGCGCTACGCCGACAGGGCGTGGGCCGCGCTGTCCGCCGACGGCTCGTTCCGCCCGGGCACCGACCCGGCCGCCGACGTCGCCAGGGCCCTCGCCCCGTCCTGGGACCTGGACGGCCCGCCC
>NZ_JBXVPZ010000635.1:0-4445 GCF_057961495.1 Streptomyces sp. P5F9
GCCCGTCGAGCGTCGGCACCCCCAGCGCGGCCGTGAAGTTCCCGTCGCTCCCACCGCCGACCGCCCGGCCTTCGAGTCCGGGCAGCAACCGCCGCGCCACCGCGAACAGTTCGGCCGCGGCCGACTCGGGCATCGGCGGCCGGCCGACACTTCCCGCCACGGTGATCACGGCCTCGTCGAGATGAGGGGCGAGGGCGGCGAACGCGGACTCGATCCGTTCCTTCTCGTCGGGCGACTCGACCCGCACATCCACGACGACGGTCGCCTGCGCGGGGACGACGTTGTCCAGCGTCCCCGCGGACGCGACGGTCGGCGTGACCGTCGTGCCCACCTCCGGCCGCGCCAACGCCGCGATGTCCAGCACCTGATACGCCGCCTCGACCAGCGCGTTGACCCCGGCGGCGGGCTCCAGCCCCGCGTGCGAGGCACGGCCCGCGACGGAGACCTCGAACGTGCCGCATCCCTTACGGCCGGTCTTGACGCCTCCGCCGTCGGCGGCCCCCTCGACCACGAGCACGGCACCGCAGGCGAGGGCACGTTCCTCGATGAGCGCCCGGGAGGAGCGGGAACCGACCTCTTCGTCGGCGGTCACCAGGATCTCGACCCCGGACTGGTCGTCCAGCGCCGCCAGCCCATGGATCGCCTGCACCAGACCGCCCAGCATGTCGAAGACGCCGGGTCCGGTCGCCCGCCCGTCCTCGACCAGGAAGGGGCGGCGCGCGAGGGTGCCGAGCGGGAACACCGTGTCGTGGTGACCGAGGACCAGTACGCGGGGAGTGCCACCGCCGGACCAGTGGACGTGCGGCCCGCCCTCACTCCCGACGAGCACCGCCCGCCCTCCGAGCCGCGCCTCGATGACAGCGGCGACGGTCTCGGCCGATGTCCGCAGGGCGTCCAGGTCGCGGGAGGGGGACTCGACTTCGACGAGGGTCCGGAGGTCGTCGAGCATCGCTTCGACGCTCACGGCGATGGTCTTGTGCGTGGTCACGGGGGAAGGCTACGCGGGGAGTTCGGGGGAGGCGCGACCGGTCGGCGGTGCTGACCAGCCCCTGACGCTTTCCTGCCGCTCAGCGCCTGCCGTGCCCGTACCCGTACCCCGCCCCGACCGACGAAAGGCCGGTCCGACGGCGAACGCGTCGAACCGGCCCAACGGCGGTGCTGATTCCCGGAGTTGATCAGTCGGTGCCGGACTCCATCGCGGCGCGGTCCAGGAGCGCGTCGTCCTCGGAGACCTCGCCGCGGGAGGCGATGGCCTCGGCGCCGCCCTCGGGCATGCTGCCGATGAGGCCGGTCGCGGCGGCCTGGGCGGCGCCGATCGCGGTGTTGCCGGTGCCGATCAGGCCGAGGACGGCGTACTGCTCCAGCTTGGCGCGGGAGTCGGCGATGTCGAGGTTGCGCATGGTGAGCTGGCCGATGCGGTCGACCGGGCCGAAGGCCGAGTCCTCGGTGCGCTCCATGGACAGCTTGTCCGGGTGGTAGCTGAACGCCGGGCCCGAGGTGTCGAGCAGCGAGTAGTCCTCGCCGCGCCGCAGCCGCAGGGTGACCTCACCGGTGATCGCCGAGCCGACCCAGCGCTGCAGGGACTCCCGGACCATCAGGGCCTGCGGGTCCAGCCAGCGGCCCTCGTACATCAGACGGCCCAGGCGCCGGCCCTCGTTGTGGTACTGGGCGACGGTGTCCTCGTTGTGGATCGCGTTCACCAGGCGCTCGTAGGCCGCGTGGAGCAGGGCCATGCCCGGGGCCTCGTAGATGCCGCGGCTCTTCGCCTCGATGATCCGGTTCTCGATCTGGTCGGACATGCCCAGGCCGTGCCGGCCACCGATCGCGTTGGCCTCCATCACGAGGTCGACGGGGGAGGAGAACTCCTTGCCGTTGATCGTCACCGGGCGGCCCTGGTCGAAGCCGATCGTCACGTCCTCGGTGACGATCTCGACCGAGGGGTCCCAGAAGCGGACGCCCATGATCGGCTCCACGGTCTCCACGCCTGTGTCCAGGTGCTCCAGGGTCTTGGCCTCGTGGGTGGCACCCCAGATGTTGGCGTCGGTGGAGTACGCCTTCTCCGTGCTGTCCCGGTACGGCAGCTCGTGCGCGAGAAGCCACTCCGACATCTCCTTGCGGCCGCCGAGCTCCGTCACGAAGTCCGCGTCCAGCCAGGGCTTGTAGATCCGCAGATGCGGGTTGGCAAGCAGGCCGTAGCGGTAGAACCGCTCGATGTCGTTGCCCTTGAAGGTCGAGCCGTCGCCCCAGATCTGGACGTCGTCCTCAAGCATCGCCCGCACCAGCAGCGTGCCCGTGACGGCACGGCCCAGCGGGGTGGTGTTGAAATAGGCGCGCCCGCCGGAGCGGATGTGGAACGCCCCGCAGGTCAGCGCGGCCAGGCCCTCCTCGACCAGCGCCGCACGGCAGTCGACCAGACGCGCGATCTCGGCGCCGTAGGCCTGCGCGCGGCCGGGCACCGAGGCGATGTCGGGCTCGTCGTACTGGCCGATGTCGGCGGTGTAGGTGCAGGGGACGGCACCCTTGTCGCGCATCCAGGCGACCGCGACGGAGGTGTCGAGTCCGCCCGAGAAGGCGATGCCGACGCGCTCGCCGGTGGGGAGGGAGGTGAGGACCTTAGACATAGGAAGATTATGCACCCTCGCGCATGGTCATGCAAAGTCCCCTTACTGAACCCCTTTCCGATACGCCGCTGCCGGGCACCCGTGACGCAGGAGGGCACCCGGCAGCGGCGGCGGTGGGACCGCGCTCAACACCCCGCCTTGTAGAAGTACTTGCTGATCGCGGGCTCGTTCATGTTCGCCTTGGTGATGGCGACCATGTTGGTGCCGATCGACTTCTGGACCGTCTTGCCCTCGAAGGCCGCGGCGAGCTGGTCGACGGCCTCCTTGCCGATCGCCGCCGGATCCTGCGCGACCAGGACCTGCAGGGTGCCCGCCTTCAGCGAGGCGATCTCGTCCGGCTCGGCGTCGAACGCGGCGACCTGCACCTTGCCCTCTTTGCCGGCCTGCTTGAGCCCGGTGGCTATGCCCTGGCCGGTGTTCGTGTTGCCCGCGAAGACACCGCCCAGATCGGGGTGGGCCGCCAGCGTCGACTGGATCTGGGACGCCGCGGTGGCCGGCAGGTCGTTGTCGTAGAGGGTGGGCAGCATCTTGATGTCCGGGTACTTCTTCATCTCCTCCGTGAAGCCCTTGATGCGGGCGTCGGTGGTGGAGACGCCGGGCTTGACGCTGATGACGATGGCCGAGCCCTTCTCGTTCATCAGCTTGGCGAGCGCGTCGGCCGCCACCCGGCCGCCCTTCTCGTTGTCGGACGAGATCCGCGTGATGCCGACCGAGTCGTCGGTGACCGTGGTGTCCACCAGCGCGACCTTCGTGCCGGCCGACTGGATCTGCTTCAGCGACGGGGTGAGCGCGCTCGTGTCGACCGGCGAGATCAGCAGCCCGTCCGGCCGCGACGCCGCCACCGAGTCGAGCAGGGGCCGCTGCACGGAGACGTCCCACTGCGCGGAACCGTCCGCGGAGAAGTCCATGCCCTTGGCCTTGGCCTCGGTCTGCGCCGCGCAGGTCATGGTGATGTAGAAGGGGTCGCTCTTCACGCCGGTGATCAGCCGGACCTTCTTGCCGGAGGCCCCTCCTTTCGACCCCGAACTGCCGCTGTCGCTCGACGAACCGCAGGCGGCGGCGCCGGTCAGGACCAGCACGGTGCCCGCGGCGACCAGTACTTTGCGTGAGATGCGGATGCTCGACATAAGGGTGTCCTCCTGGGTCATACGAGGGTCGGGGCGAAGGCTGGGGCGGGGGTCGGGGTCATGCGCGTTCCCGGGTCTTCCTGCGCATCTGGTCGATGTAGACGGCGGCGACCAGGACGACACCGACGGCGACGTCCTGCCAGTACTGCTGAACGCCGATGACGATCAGCCCGGTGGTCAGCACCGCCGGGATGAACACGCCGATCACGGTGCCCAGCACCGAACCCCGCCCGCCGAACAGGCTGGTGCCGCCCAGGACCACCGCGGTGATCACCTTCAGGTTGTCGGTGGAGTGCCCGGCGATCGACGTCGTGCCGTACGACGCCAGCCACATCACCGCGCCAAGACCGGCAAGGAGGCCCATCAGGCCGTAGACCTTGATCAGATGGCGGCCCACCGGGATGCCCGCGCGGCGGACGGCGGTCGGGTTGGAGCCGATCGCCAGGGTGTGGCTGCCGAACTTCGTGGCGCCGAGCACCGCGCCGAACAGGGCCGTGACCACCGCGGCGAGGATCACCATCCAGGGGATGCCGAGCAACTTGCCGAATCCCAGGCTGTTCTGGAGGTGCGCGGCGGACGCGCCGGACGGGTCCTGGCCGCCGGTGGCGAGTTCGGCGATGCCGAGCGCCGCGCCCAGGCCGCCCAGGGTCACGATCAGCGGCGGCACCTTCCCGGTCGCCACCACCGCCCCCTGCAG
>NZ_JBXVPZ010000636.1:0-4440 GCF_057961495.1 Streptomyces sp. P5F9
GTGACCCCGGCCCCCTCCCCCGATCCCAGCCACACCACCAACGGCGACACGTTCTCCGGCGCCATCTCATCGAACCCGGAGCCGGGCGCGGCCATGGTCTCGGCGAAGGTGTGTTCCGTCATGCGGGTCCGTGCCGCGGGGGCGATCGCGTTGACCTGGACTCCGTAGCGGGCGAGTTCGGCCGCCGCGACCAGAGTCAGGCCGATGATGCCGGCTTTGGCGGCGCTGTAGTTGCCCTGCCCGACGGAGCCCAACAACCCTGCTCCGCTGCTGGTGTTGATGATCCGGGCGTCCGGAGTGCGGCCCGCTTTCGTCTCCGCACGCCAGTGTGCCGCGGCGTGCTTCAGGGGCAGAAAATGCCCCTTCAGATGGACGCGCATCACCGCGTCCCAGTCGTCCTCGTCGAGATTGACGAGCATCCGGTCGCGCAGGTAACCCGCGTTGTTCACCAGGGTGTCGAGCCGGCCGTAGGTCTCCAGCGCGGTCGCCACCAGGGACGCGGCGTCGGCGGCCGTGGCGATGTCGCCGCCGTGGGCGACCGCCTCGCCGCCCGCCGCGCGGATCTCGGCGACGACCTGCGCGGCCGGGCTGTCGGGGTCCGGGGTGCCGTCGAGGCCGACGCCGAGGTCGTTGACTACGACCCGGGCGCCCTCGGCGGCGAAGGCGAGGGCGTGGGCGCGGCCGAGCCCCCGCCCCGCGCCGGTGACGACGACGACCCGCCCGTCACAGATTCCGCTCATCTCGCGTCTCCTTCCATCCCGCGTCTCCTTCCATCCCGCGTCTCCTTCCATCTCGATCACCCTTCAACTCGCTTCTCTTTGTTGGCAGTTGCCGCGTCCAGGAACGCCGGCCGTTCCCCGCCCCCGTGGACCAGAAGGCTCGCGCCGCTGATGTAGGCGGCGGCGTCGGAGGCGAGGAAGACCGCTGCCGCGCCGATGTCGGAGGGGTCGGCGAGGCGGCCGAGCGGGACGGTTCCGGAGACGGCCTCGATCGCGTCCTCGCCGCCGTAGTGGAGGTGGGACAGCTCCGTGCGGACCATGCCGACGACGAGCGTGTTGACGCGGATGTCCGGCGCCCATTCCACCGCCATCGAACGGGCCAGGTTCTCCAGCCCTGCCTTGGCCGCCCCGTACGCCGCCGAACCGGGCGAGGGGCGGCTGCCGCTGACGCTGCCGATCATCACGACCGAGCCCTTGGCGCGCTTGAGGTGCTCGTACGCGGCGAGGGACGCGGTGAGCGGGGCGAGGAGGTTCAACTCGATGATCCGCGCGTGGCGTTCGGCCTCCGCGTCGACGAGGGGGCGGTACGGCGCGCCGCCCGCGTTGTTGACGAGCACGTCGAGCCGGGGCAGCGCGGCGAAGAACTCCCGTACGGCGTCCGGGTCGCGCAGATCGAGTGGCCTGAACTCGGTTCCCTTCACCGGGTCTTCGGGCGGTCTGCGCGCACAGGTCAGCACCTCGGCGCCGGCGTCGGCGAAGGCCCGTGCGATACCGGCGCCGACGCCTCGGGTGCCGCCGGTGACGAGGACGGTTCTGCCGGCGAGTGACTGGTCGCGCGAGTTGTCCACAGGGTGCTTGTCCACAGGGCCTCCCGCTCGGATTGTCCGGCTGCTAGCTTCGAAGCCTCGCACCTAACAAATGTTTGGTGGAAAGGTAGCTGATGCGTCCATGGGTGTCTCCACCTCAACCTCGACAAAGGCGATTTCCGTAGTCACGGTCGACTACCCGCCGGTGAACGCGCTGCCGGTGGACGGCTGGTTCGCCCTGGCCGACGCGGTGCGCACGGCCGGGCGCGACCCCGACGTGCGCTGTGTGGTGCTGGCGGCCGAGGGCCGGGGTTTCAACGCGGGCGTGGACATCAAGGAGATACAGGCGCGGGGGCAGTCGGCCCTGGTCGGGGTCAACCGGGGCTGTTTCGAGGCCTTCGCGGCGGTCTACGAGTGCGAGGTGCCCGTCGTCGCGGCGGTGCAGGGGTTCTGCCTGGGCGGGGGCATCGGTCTGGCCGGGAACGCGGACGTGATCGTGGCGAGCGAGGACGCCACCTTCGGCCTGCCCGAGCTGGACCGGGGCGCACTGGGCGCGGCCACGCATCTGGCCCGGCTGGTCCCCCAGCACCTGATGCGCGCCCTGTACTACACCTCACGCACGGCGACGGCGGCCGAGCTGCACGCGCACGGCTCGGTGTGGCGGGTCGTACCGCGCGCCGAACTCCTGCCCGCCGCCCTGGAGTTGGCGGCCGAGATAGCCGCCAAGGACGGCGAGCTGATCCGCCTCGCCAAGTCCGCGATCAACGGCATCGACCCCGTCGACGTCCGCCGCAGCTACCGCTTCGAACAGGGCTTCACCTTCGAGGCCAACGTCAGCGGGGTGGCCGACCGGGTCCGCGACACGTTCGGAACGACCGGAAAGACAGCGGGAGAGGGGGCGTAGGTGAGCGACAAGACGATGACGGCCGACGAGGTCGTCTCCCGGCTGCACAGCGGCATGACCCTCGGCATCGGCGGCTGGGGCTCGCGCCGCAAACCCATGGCCCTGGTACGGGCGTTGCTCCGCTCGGACCTCACCGACCTCACCGTCGTCTCCTACGGCGGCCCGGACGTCGGCATGCTCGCGGCGGCCGGCCGCATCCGCAAGCTGGTGGCCACGTTCGTCACGCTCGACTCGGTCCCCCTCGAACCGCACTACCGCGCGGCACGCGAGAGCGGAGCCTTCGAGCTGACGGAGGTAGACGAGGCGATGTTCATGTGGGGCCTGCGCGCCGCCGCGAACCGGCTGCCGTTCCTGCCGGTGCGCGCGGGCATCGGCTCGGACGTCATGCGGGTCAACCCCGGCCTGCGGACGGTCACTTCGCCCTACGACGACGGGGAGACCCTCGTCGCGATGCCCGCGCTGCGGCTGGACGCGGCCCTGGTCCACGTCAACCGCGCCGACCGGCTGGGCAACGGCCAGTACCTGGGCCCGGATCCCTACTTCGACGACCTGTTCTGCGAGGCGGCGGACGCGGCCTACGTCTCCTGCGAACGGATCGTGGACACCGCCGAGTTGACGAAGGAGGCCCCGCCGCAGTCCCTGCTCGTCAAGCGGCTGAACGTGACGGGAGTCGTCGAGACCCCCGGCGGCGCCCACTTCACGTCGTGCGCTCCCGACTACGGCAGGGACGAGGACGTCCAGCGGCTGTACGCGACGACACCCTGGGCGGAGTTCTCGGAGCGCTTCCTGGCCGGTGACGAACAGGCCTACGAGTCGGCGGTGCGGAACTGGCAGGAGGAGCAAGGGTGATGGACGTACTGCGCGGGGACGTACGGCGTTCCGAGTACTGCGTGATCGCCTGCGCGGAGGCGTGGCGCGACGCCGGTGAGATCCTGGCCAGTCCGATGGGGTTCATCCCGTCCGTCGGCGCACGGCTGGCCCGGCTCACCTTCGCACCGGATCTCCTGCTCACCGACGGCGAGGCGATGCTCGTCCGTCCGGACGGGACACCGGAGGGCTGGTTGCCGTACCGGCAGCATCTGACGTTGGTGGCGAGCGGGCGGCGGCACGTGATGATGGGCGCGAGCCAGATCGACCGGTACGGCAACCAGAACATCTCGTGCATCGGCGACTGGGCACGGCCGAAGCGGCAGTTGCTCGGGGTGCGCGGGGCGCCGGTCAACACGCTGAACAATCCGACGAGTTACTGGATACCCCGGCACTCGCCCCGGGTGTTCGTGGAGAAGGTCGACATGGTGTGCGGGGTGGGGTACGACCGGGTCGCCGAGCACCCGGGGACGGCCCGCTTCCACCGCATCCCCCGGGTCGTGTCCGACCTCGGTGTCTTCGACTTCGCGACCCCCGACCACTCGATGCGGCTGGCCTCGCTGCATCCGGGGGTGAGTGTGGAGCAGGTGCGGGAGGCGACGGGGTTCGAGCTGGTCGTCCCGGACGAGGTGCCGTCGACCCGCGAACCCACCCCGGACGAGTTGCGGCTGATCCGTGAGGTGATCGACTCCGCCGACACCCGGCTCAGAGAAGTGAGTTCGTGATGGAGACCGCGCTGACCCGGCTGGTCGGGGTCCGGCATCCGATCGTGCAGACGGGCATGGGGTGGGTGGCGGGACCGCGTCTGGTGTCGGCCACCGCGAACGCGGGCGCGCTGGGCGTCCTCGCCTCCGCGACCATGACCACCGACCGGCTCCGGGACGCGGTCCGCGAGGTCAAGTCCCGTACGCGGGAGCCGTTCGGGGTGAATCTGCGCGCGGACGCGACCGACGCCGGCGACCGGGTGCGGATCATCATCGAGGAGGGCGTACGGGTCGCGTCCTTCGCGCTCGCGCCGTCCGCCGAGCTGATCGCCGAGCTGAAGGAGGCGGGGGTCGTGGTGATCCCGTCGATCGGGGCGCGGCGGCATGCGGAGAAGGTCGCGGCGTGGGGCGCGGACGCGGTGATCGTGCAGGGCGGGGAG
>NZ_JBXVPZ010000637.1:0-4413 GCF_057961495.1 Streptomyces sp. P5F9
GCGGGTGGAGCGGGCCGAGGGGTTTCTCGGGGATCGGTCGGGGGTCGTGCGGGCCTGTGCGCGGTATGTCGTGCGGCAGGGCGGGGGTGATCCGCCGGCGCTGTACCGGGCCTGGTGCCGTGCGGCGGAGCCCGCGCCGGGGGCCGTGATCGGGCTTGCCGAGTGCGGGGAGCGGCGGGACGCGGCTTTGTTGTGGCCGCTCGTCTCGCATCCGCGGGCTGCCGTGCGGGCGCGGGCCGTGGCCGGGTTGCGGGTGCTGGACGTCGTGGACGTACGGCGGATGCTGCCGTTGCTCGACGATCCGGCGCCCGGGGTCGTGCGGGAGGCGACGCTCGCGCTGTTGCCGTCGGCCGGGCTGGTGCCGGACGGGCCGCTCGTGGAGCGGCTCGCCGGCGGGTGGCCCCGGCATGTGCGCGTCGGCGCGTTCCGGCTGTTGGACGCGCGGGGCGGGATCGTGCGGCTGCGGGCCGCCGTGACCGTGCTTGATGATCCGGATGAGCGGTTGCGGGCCTGGGGTGCGCAGGTGGTGCGGCGGTGGCGTCTGGAGGAGGGGATGACGCCCGGGGATGCCGAGGTGGGTGAGCTGCTCGGGCGGGCGCGGCATCTGTTCAGTGAGTACGTGCTGACGCGGCGGCTGTGGGAGGCCGGGCTCAGCGGCTGACCTGCGCCCCCGCGCGCTCAGCGGATTCTCAGGGACCTTTTGCTCCGCCTAGGGCCGATCGGGACCACTTCATGGGAAGGCCCGGGTGCACACTGGGCGGTGGGACGAGTGCCTGACTGCGGGGTGATGGCAGATGCAGAGCCGCTTCCGGAGCGACCGGCGGTTGACCGTACGTATGGGTCTGACGCTGTTCCTGCTCGGGCTGTTGTACGTGGCGTTCGTGGCCGCGCTGATCGTGTTGCTGAAGTCCTGGGTGCTGGTCGTGGTGCTGGCGGGCGGGCTGCTCGTCGCGCAGTACTGGTTCTCCGACCGGATCGCGCTGTACGCGATGCACGGGCGGATCGTGGAGCGGGAGGAGTACCCCGAGCTGCACGGTGTGATCGACCGGCTGTGTGCCGTGGCCGACATGCCCAAGCCCGTCGTCGCCGTCTCCGACATCGACATGCCGAATGCCTTCGCCACCGGGCGGAACGCCGACCACGCCGTCGTCTGCGTGACCACCGGTCTGCTGCGGCGGCTGGAGCCGGCCGAGCTGGAGGGTGTGCTCGCGCACGAGCTGTCGCACGTGGCGCACAAGGACGTGGCCGTGATCACGGTGGCGTCGTTCCTCGGGGTGCTCGCCGGGCTGATGGTGCGGTTCGCGTTCTACTCGCAGATCTTCCGGGGACGCAAGGACCAGAACACGCTGGCCGTGTTCGCGGGGATCATGGGGATCTCTGCGGCCGTGTACGCGATCAGCTTCGTGCTGATCAGGGCGTTGTCCCGGTACCGGGAGCTGGCGGCGGACCGGGCGGCGGCGCTGCTCACCGGCAAGCCCTCGGCGCTGGCGTCCGCGCTCACCAAGGTCGACGGGGACATCGCCCGGATCCCGACCAAGGACCTGCGGACCGCGCAGGCCTTCAACGCCTTCTACTTCAGCCCGGCGAACGGCGCCGAGCCCGGTATCTCGCGGTTCTTCTCGACCCACCCGAGCCTGGAGCAGCGGCTCGACCAACTGGGGCGGATCTCCGCCGAGTTGGGTGAGGCGGCGGTGCCCGGTATCGGGAAGGCGGACTGAGGATGGGGTTGCTGGACATCCTGCTCGGCCGTACGAAACCGGTCGCTCCCGATCTCGACCAGCTGTTCGGGCTGCCCTCGGCGGCGGTGACGCTGGAGGCGGCGGCCGGGTTCCGGCAGACCGGGCGTGGTGCGGTGTGCTTCGCGACGGTGGAGGGCGGGGCGTTCGAGCAGACGCACCGGGAGGTCCAGGCGCTGCTGGACGCGGACGCGGAACGCACCGGGCCGCCGGTGGAGTTGACCCAGGACGCCTACGGCTACTCGTGGCTGGTCTCGCGCCGGACACCGGATCAGCTGTCGGCGCTGGTGAACGATCTGCACGCGGTGAACAGCGCGATGGAGGCCAACGGCTTCGGGCCTCAACTGCTGTGCTCGCTGGCCGGGTTCGAAGACGGAGGGGCTGACGGAGGGAGGCGGCTCGCTCTCGTCTATCTGTACAAGCGCGGGACGTTCTTCCCGTTCGCGCCGCTGGCCGGTGACGGCCAGCGGCGCGACAGCGCGCTGGAACTCCAGGTCAAGTCGATGCTCGGCAACGACCTGCGGATCGAGCAGGACCTGAGCCGGTGGTTCCCGGTGTGGGGCGCCCCCGGGTTGTGACGGGCGCCCCGGTCTCCTAATTGCTCTTCTGACGGGCCTGCCGACGGGACTCCAGGGGGCGCTCGCGCTGGTAGCGGCGCTCCCACTTGGCCTGCTTGTCACGGCGGTCGCGGTACGCGCGGTAGCTCGACGGGGTGCTTCCCGAGGAGGAACCGGCGCCCGACGAGGACGACGTGGACGATGAGGATGAGGTGGACGACGTCGAGTCCCTGCCGTACCGCACGTAGAGGAAGAGCACGGCGACGGCGGCGAGCCACCAGACGTGGTTTCCGAATCCTAGGACGACCAGGACGACGGTCCCGGAAAGGACGATGGTGCCCATGACGGGCCTCCGTGGGCGTGGGTGTGGTGGTGTCCGAGCGGTATGAACACTGTCCCGACAGGGCGCTGGGGTGGGCGGCCGACCGTCGGTGGGTTGGGTGCGAACGAGACTAGCGCCGACTCCGCAGGGTGACGCCTGCCCTGCGTGAAACGGTGGTGACCTGCTCCGCAATGCGTCTCCAGCGTAGGGAGTCGGTCACTCGGTGTGCATCTCATTTTTCTACGGATGGTCAGATGCCCGGTGCCGCCGAGACCACGCCTGCCGCCACGGCCGCGCCGAGAGCGGCGTGGTCGGCGGTCGTCTGGGTGGCGTAGGACAGGGCGAAGTCCGCCACGGCGCGTTCGAAGGTGTCGGTGCTGCCCAGGTAGGCGGCGATGGCGACGCGGTCGCCGGAGCGGGCGTGGGCCCGGGCGAGGGCGGTGCCGCAGAGGCGGGCGTAGGCCGTCAGAGCCCGCGGGCCCATGCCGGCGACGTCGGCGGAGCCCTTCATGTCGCGGAGCTGACGCCAGTAGAAGGCGCGGCCCTGCGGTCCCGTCATCCAGCCGAGGAAGATGTCGCTGGCCGCCTGGAGGAGGCGCTGGCCCGCTACGACCCGGTGGCCGGGGTGGACGTAGGGGCCGTTCGGCAGGTGCTCTTCCAGTACGGACTTCCGCGCCTCCTTGATCTGCAGGAACAGTGGGTCGTCCTGGTCGCGCCCCGCGAGCAGCACGATGAAGCAGCGGGTGCCCACGCTGCCGACGCCGACGACCTTGCGGGCGGCGTCGACGAAGCGGTAGCGGTCGAGGAGGAGGCGGCGTTCCTCGGAGAGCGTGGAGCGGTAGTCGCTGAAGATCTTGCGCAGGGAGGCCATGTCGGCGGCGCCGGCCGGTTCCAGGAGGGGCGGGTCGTGGACGATACGGCGGCGGCCGTCGACGGTCTCGGTCAGTTTGCCCACGGCGTGCAGGCTGGTGCGGCGGCGGGCCCGGGTGAGGCTGGACTCCACCCGGCGCCGGTGGCGGGCCGAACGCACCAGCGGCAGCAGGCTGTCGGCGTCGATCCGCTCGTACCAGACGGCGAGTTCGCCCTTGCGGGCCAGGCCGCGGAGGGCCGTACGGTACGCGGCTGTCGCCTCCAGCGCGGCGCGGTGGGCCTTCGTGTCGCTGTGGCCGTTCTCGCGGCCGGCGACGGCCACGCTCGCGGCGAGACGCTTCACGTCCCACTCGAAGGGGCCCGGGAACGTCTCGTCGAAGTCGTTGAGGTCGAAGAGCAGGGAGCGTTCCGGGGAGGCGTACAGGCCGAAGTTGAGGAGGTGCGCGTCGCCGCAGAGCTGGACGGTGAGGCCGGTGTGCGGTTGGGACGCCAGGTCGGCGGCCATCACGGCGGCCGAGCCGCGCAGGAAGGCGAAGGGGGAGGCGGCCATGCGGCCGTACCGGATCGGGAGGAGTTCCGGGAGTCTGTCCCGGCCCTGCCGTTCGAGTACGGCTACGGGGTCCGGGCGGTCCACGGCGGGGACCCAGCCGGCGTGGGCGGAACGGGCAACGCGTTTGCGCGCGGCGCGGCCCCGCTCCGCTCGGTCGGCCGGGGTGGTCATGTGCCGTGTCTTTGCATGCCGCCGCCTTCTGGGATGGCACCGCCTGTTGCTACGCAGTGAAACCGGGTCAGTGCGGGGGTGCATTCCGGGGACGTCGATCGGGTGAACGTTTACTGTCGGTCGAGAAGTGGACGTCTTCGAGGCGAGGTCGAGATGAGTCGCACCCCCCGTCACATCACCACCCCCGAGCGCCGGGCCCGGCTCGCC
>NZ_JBXVPZ010000638.1:0-4388 GCF_057961495.1 Streptomyces sp. P5F9
CACCACGGCCTCCCCGCGGGTGTGCGCCCCGAGCCTCCGCATCGCCGAGCGCAGATACCCCTTCACCGTCTCCGGCCGCAGCCCCAGCCGCTCCGCCGCCACCGCGTTCGTCGCCCCCGCCGCCACACACGCCAGTACGTCCAGCTCCCGGGGTGCGAGTTCTACGTCCCCTGTGGCGGCCTCGCCCGTCAACAGGCCGCAGGCGTCGAGCAGTTCAGCACGCAGTGCCGGGTCCGGGATGCGCGGGGCCAGCGCCCGCAGCGCCGCGTGCGCCTCCCGCACCTGCTCCCACACCGCGCTCGCCGCCGGGTCGGGGGCCGGTGCCGGGCGCGCCGCGCTCAGCAGCTCCCGCACCTCCTCCCGTACCACCAGCGCCTGTTCCACGTCCCGCGCGGCCTCCATCGCGGCGCTCAGCATCCGGTCGCCCAGCGGCTGGGCGGTGCGCAGCGCGCCGTAGAGGACACCGCGTACCCGGCGCCGTACGACGACCGGGACCGCGAGGATCGCGCGCAGGCCCTCGGCGGCCACCGGGGCGTCGTACTCGTGGCTGATCTGGCGGGAGGCGGAGTAGTCCAGGACGGCGCACGGGCGGGCGAGGGCTACCGCCCTGCCGCCGAGACCGTTGCCCGAGGACACCGCGAGGGCGCGCAGGGACGGGGTCAACGTGCCGCTCAGCTCACTGATGCGCATCTGCTGCCGGCCGGTCTCCACCAGGCCGCCGAAGGCGACCGGCAGCCCCGTACCGCGCCGTAGCCGTACCAGCGCCGACTGAATCTCCACCATCCCTGCCGCGTCCGTCGCCACCCGCTTGCCCCTTCATTGCGGCCGCCCTGCTGCACACACCCCCGTACGGGGGTAGTGAGACCCACATCACGGATTACACGATGTCAGAGAGCCGCCCGGCAATGGTCCGGTACCGCGGGAGTGAACTGGAAGGGTGCGCCGGCGTCGAGAGGTCGAGCGCGCGGAGGCCCGAAGGGCTGAGCACGGTCGGGCTCACGACGCCGGCTGAGAGCACCCTGGAGGTGAACGACCCAAAAAAGCAAGGAGGACAGATGACGACGGCGAGTGAGTCGTTCCGTAGCGCGAGGGATTTTCTGCTGGCGCACCGTACGGACTATGCCACGGCCTACGAGGGTTTCTCCTGGCCCAGGCCCGAGCACTTCAACTGGGCGCTCGACTGGTTCGACGTCGTCGCGGCCGGCAACGACCGCACCGCGCTGCACATCGTCGAGGAGGACGGCACCGAGGCCGCCCTGTCCTTCGCCGAGATGTCCGAGCGCTCGAACCGCGTCGCCAACTGGCTGCGCGCCCAGGGCGTCCGCGCCGAGGACCGGATCCTCGTCATGCTCGGCAACCAGACCGAACTGTGGGAGACGGCGCTGGCCGCGATGAAGCTCGGCGCCGTCGTCATCCCGGCCACCCCGCTGCTGGGCCCCGCCGACCTGCGCGACCGCGTCGAACGCGGCCGGGTCCGGCAGGCGATCGTGCGCTCCGGGGACACCGCCAAGTTCGACGAGGTGCCCGGGACCTACACGCGGATTGCGGTCGGCGGCGCGGTCGAGGGCTGGCGGACGTACGAGGACGCGTACGCCGCTTCCGCGGAGTTCACGGCGGACGGCCCGACCCTGGCCGACGACCCGCTGATGCTGTACTTCACCTCGGGCACGACCGCCCGCCCCAAGCTGGTCGAGCACACCCACACCTCGTACCCGATCGGCCATCTGGCCACCATGTACTGGATCGGCCTCCAGCCCGGCGACGTGCACCTCAACATCTCCTCGCCCGGCTGGGCCAAGCACGCCTGGTCGAACCTCTTCGCGCCCTGGAACGCGGAGGCGACCGTCTTCATCCACAACTACACGCGCTTCGACGCGGCCCGGCTGATGGCCGAGATGGACCGCGCGGGCGTCACCACCTTCTGCGCCCCGCCGACCGTCTGGCGCATGCTCATCCAGGCCGACCTGACCCAGCTGCGCACCCCGCCACGCGAGGCGCTGGCGGCGGGGGAGCCCCTGAATCCCGAGGTGATCGAGCAGGTCCGGCGGGCCTGGGGCGTCACCATCCGGGACGGCTTCGGGCAGACGGAGACGGCCGTGCAGGTGTCGAACAGTCCCGGTCAGCCGTTGAAGACGGGTTCGATGGGGCGGCCGAGTCCGGGTTACCGGGTCGAGTTGCTGGACCCGGTGTCGGGTGCGCCGGGCGCAGCCGAGGGCGAGATCGCGCTCGACCTGTCCGACCCGCCGGTCGGCCTGATGACCGGTTACCACGGCGACCCGGACCGTACGGCGGAGGCGATGGCCGGCGGGTACTACCGCACCGGCGACATCGGCTCCCGCGACGAGGACGGCTACATCACCTACGTCGGCCGGTCCGACGACGTCTTCAAGGCCTCCGACTACAAGATCTCCCCGTTCGAGCTGGAGAGCGCCCTGCTGGAGCACGAGGCGGTGGCCGAGGCCGCCGTGGTGCCAGCGCCGGACGAGCTGCGGCTCGCGGTACCGAAGGCGTACGTCGTGCTCGCGGCGGGCTGGGAGCCGGGGCCCGACACCGCGAAGGTGCTGTTCGAGCACTCGCGCGACGTGCTCGCCCCGTACAAGCGCATCCGGCGGCTGGAGTTCGCCGACCTGCCCAAGACCGTCTCCGGCAAGATCCGCCGGATCGAACTGCGGGAGGCGACGGTCGCGGGGTCGGCCGCCGAGTACCGCGAGGAGGACTTCCGATGCACGCGCCGGTGAAATCGTCGATGAACTCGTCGATGAACTCGTACAGCCATGGAACCAGCGGGACTTCACTCCTCGGCGACACCATCGGGGCCAACCTCGACCGGGCGGTCGCCGCGTGGCCCGACCGTGAGGCGCTCGTCGACGTGCCGTCCGGGCGGCGCTGGACGTACGGCCAATTCGCCGCGGACGTCGAGCAGTTGGCGTACGCGCTGCTCGCGAGCGGGGTGGCGAAGGGCGACCGGGTGGGCATCTGGGCGATCAACTGCGCGGAGTGGGTGCTCGTCCAGTACGCCACCGCCCGCATCGGCGCGGTCATGGTGAACATCAACCCCGCGTACCGCACCCACGAGGTGGAGTTCGTCCTCAAACAGGCGGGGATCTCGGTCCTGTTCGCCTCGGTCAGCCACAAGACGAGTGACTACCGGGCGATGGTCGAGCAAGTGCGGCCCAAGTGCCCGGAGTTGCGAGAGACGGTGTACATCGGCGACCCGAGCTGGGACGCGCTGGTCGCCCGGGGCGCGGCTGACCGTTCGGAGGAACTCCGGTCCCGCGAGGCCGAGTTGTCCTGCGACGACCCCATCAACATCCAGTACACCTCGGGTACGACCGGCTTCCCCAAGGGAGCCACCCTCTCCCACCACAACATCCTCAACAACGGTTATTTCGTCGGCGAGTTGATCGCGTACACCGAGCAGGACCGGGTCTGCATCCCGGTGCCCTTCTACCACTGCTTCGGCATGGTCATGGGCAACCTCGCGGCCACCTCGCACGGCGCGTGCATCGTGATCCCGGCCCCGTCCTTCGACCCGATGGCGACACTGAAGGCGGTCCAGCAGGAGCGCTGCACGTCGCTCTACGGCGTCCCGACCATGTTCATCGCGGAGTTGAACCTCCCCGACTTCGCGTCCTACGACCTCTCCTCCCTCCGCACCGGCATCATGGCGGGCTCGCCCTGCCCGGTCGAGGTGATGAAACGGGTGGTCGCCGAGATGCACATGGCGGAGGTCTCCATCTGCTACGGCATGACGGAGACGTCTCCGGTCTCGCTCCAGACGAGGATGGACGACGACCTCGAACACCGCACCGGAACGGTCGGTCGCGTCCTCCCGCACCTGGAGGTCAAGGTCGTCGACCCGGCGACGGGGGTCACCCAACCCCGGGGCGCGGCGGGCGAGTTGTGCACCCGCGGCTACAGCGTGATGCTCGGCTACTGGAACGAGCCCGAGAAGACCGCCGAGGCGATCGACGCGGGACGCTGGATGCACACGGGTGACCTCGCGATGATGCGCGAGGACGGCTACGTCGAGATCGTCGGCCGCATCAAGGACATGATCATCCGGGGCGGCGAGAACATCTACCCGCGCGAGATCGAGGAGTTCCTCTACACCCACCCGAAGGTCGCGGACGTCCAGGTGGTGGGGGTGCCGCATGAGCGCTACGGGGAGGAGGTCCTGGCGTGCGTGATCCCGCGCGACCCGGCGGATCCACTGACGCTGGATGAGCTGCGGGGCTTCTGCGAGGGCAGGTTGGCGCACTACAAGATCCCGAGTCTGCTCCAGATCATGGATGCCTTCCCGATGACGGTGTCGGGGAAGGTACGGAAGATCGAGCTGCGGGAGCGGGCTGTTCGGGGGCGGTGAAGTGGGCCGGTGGGTGCGGGTG
>NZ_JBXVPZ010000639.1:0-4335 GCF_057961495.1 Streptomyces sp. P5F9
CTCCCCCCACTCCTCCGCCGTGATCGAGTAGATCGCGGAGTCACGCAACCGCCCCTCCTCCCCCGGCGCCCAGGACCGCGACCAGTTGCGCAGTACGCCCTCGAAGCGGGCGCCCACGCTCTGGATCGCGGCGCGGGAGCGGTCGTTGCGAGCGTCCGTCTTCAGGTCGACGCGGGAGACACGCCACTCCTCGAACGCGTGCCGGAACAGCAGGAGTTTGGCCTCGGCGTTCACACCCGTGCCCTGTGCCGAACCCGCCAGCCAGGTGAACCCGACCTCCACCGCGTCGAGTCGGTCGTCCGTCAGCCAGGAGCGGGGTTCCCAGTAGGCCGTGACGCCGACCGCCTTTCCCGTGGTCGTCAACACCTGAGCGTAGGGCGCGAGTTGACCCGTCGCCGCCCTGCCCAGCTGGGCGTCGATGTAGGCCGGGACCTCGTCCGCCCTCGGCACCCAGGTGAACTCGTACGAACCCCGGTTCTCCTCCGCCGCCACCGCCAGATCGGCCGCGTGCCGCCGGCCGAGCGGCTCCAGGCGTACCAACTCGCCTGCCAGGACCGGAGCCTTGAGTCCCAACCCCACACCGAATCCCACACTCATCCCCTCATGCCGGCAACTGCCCGCGCAGCGCCCCGAACGCCTCATGGAACCCCGGGAAAGTCTTCCGTACGCACCCCGGGTCGTCGAACGAAATACCCGGCACCCGCAGCCCGGTCACCGCGAAGGACATGACGATGCGGTGGTCGCCGTAGGACTTGATCTCCGTGCCGGTGACGGGAGTTGACCCCGGGCGGATCTCGATCCAGTCCGGGCCCGTCGCCACCTCCACGCCCAGCCGCCGGAGGCCCTCCGCGCAGGCCTCAAGGCGGTCGCACTCCTTCACCCGCGTGTTGCCGACGTCCTCGATGCGGACCGGTCCCGAGGCGAAGGGGGCGATCGCGGCCAGCGTCGGCATGGTGTCCGAGATGTCGCGCATGGTGACCGTCAGGCCGCGCAGCTCGCCCGTGCCGCGCACCCGGGTGCCCTTCGCGCTCGTCTCCACCTCCGCGCCCATCCGGCGCAGTACGTCGACGAAGCCCAGGTCGCCCTGGAGCGCGCCCGTGCCGAGGCCGGGGACCGTGACCTCGCCGCCCGTCACGGCCGCCGCCGCGAAGAAGTAGCTCGCGGTGGAGGCGTCCGGTTCGATGCCGTAGGTGGTGGCCCGGTAGCCCCCGGGCGGTACGACGTAAGCAGCACCCTCCTTGCGGACCTGCACGCCGAACTCCCGCATCATCGCGATGGTGATCTCGACGTACGGCGCGGAGACCAGGTCCGTGACCCTGATGCGGAGGCCCTTCCTGGTCAGGGGGCCGAGGAGGAGCAGGGCGGTCAGGTACTGGGAGGACTGGCCGGCGTCCAGGACCACCTCGCCGCCCTCCACGCCCGACGCCTCGACGCGCAACGGGTGGTGGCCCTCGACCTCTTCGTGGCGCAGGTCGACGCCCAGGTCGCGCAGGGCCCGGGTGAGCGGGAGGAGGGGGCGGCGGCGCATCTGCGGGGACGCGTCGAAGCGGAAGCTGCCGTGCCCGGCCGCCGCCAGCGTCGGCAGGAAGCGGGCCGTCGTCGCGCCGTCCCGGCAGTACACGTCCGCCTCCGCGACCGCCGGACCCTGCGGGCGGCCGTCGATCTGCCAGGTGTCCGGGGTCCGGCCCACGCGGTAGCCGAGCCGGGTCAGGCCCTCGGCGAAACCCTCGGTGTCGTCCGAGCGGAGGGGGCGCCGGAGGGTGGTGACGCCGTCGGCGGCGGCCGCCAGGAAGAGGGCGCGGGCGGTGATGGACTTGGAACCGGGGATGTCGACTACGGGCATGCCCTCATGATCGGGCGGCGGTCGGCCGCCCCGCCGGGACGTCCACGGGATGGACGACCACCGTTCGCCCGCGCGTTCCTGTGCGTGACCGCATCCGTCCCGTTGTGCACGGGTTCACCGACTTCCGGCAATCGGGCCGAAGCGGGGAACCCGGACCGCTTCCGCCCCGTCCAAGGCGCATGCCGTCGGATGAGTCTCCGGGGTACGGCGTCGGCCTCGCTGCTGGCTGCGACAGCTGACAAACCCTCTCCTCCGTACCGCGGCCGGCGGCAAGCCGTCATCGGCGCGCCCCCCTCCAACTGCGCCGATGGCGGCCCCTCCTCCGGTTCAGGGCCTGCCCGGCGGACCATGCCGGAGACGCGGGGCGTGGCACGCGCTCCCCCACTGCCTTAAAGGCGTGGGGGGATCCCCAGCCGCGTTGTCGTCAGTCGCCGACTCCCCCACGCTCGAACAACCTCGCGCGGGGGGACCCCCATCGCGTCGGCTCCCTCCTCCGCCTTGCAGCTGTACGCACCACGCCCCGCTCCCCTGCGCTACATGGGTGCGGTTGCCTTCCTCCGGCCTGCTCCGCCGGACAGGCCCTGTGCGCTCCCTTGACTGGCAGAAACTTCCCGGATATTCGTGAAGTCTTGGAAGTTTCCTTCAGCGGATCCGATGACCCGAAGTGGAACACCTCCGGAAGGAGCGCACGTGCCCTCCAGACGTACCGTCCTCGCCGCGACCATGGGCGTCACCGCGTCCCTCGCGGTCGGCGGCACCGCCCACGCCGACGACAAGAGACTCCGCTCGCTGATCTCCCGCATGACGTTGCCGGAGAAGGTCGGCCAGCTCTTCGTGATGCGGGTCTACGGCCACTCCGCCACCGCCCCCGACCAGGCCGACATCGATGCCAACTTGAGCGAGATCGGCGTGCGTACCGCCGCCGAGCTGATCGCCAAGTACCGCGTCGGCGGCATCATCTACTTCACCTGGGCCCACAACACCCGCGACCCGCACCAGATCGCCGGCCTCTCGAACGGCATCCAGAAGGCGTCCCTCAGTCAACCCCGAGGGCTGCCCGTACTGGTCGCCACCGACCAGGAGCACGGCATCGTCTGCCGTATCGGCGCGCCCGCGACCCTCTTCCCGGGCGCGATGGCGATCGGCGCCGGCGGCTCCCGTACCGACGCCCGCACCCTCGGCCGGATCTCCGGCGCCGAGCTGCGCGCGATGGGCGTCAACCAGGACTACTCCCCCGACGCCGACGTGAACGTCAACCCGGCCAACCCGGTCATCGGCGTACGGTCCTTCGGGGCCGACCCGGACGCGGTGGCCGGCCTCGTCGCCGCCGAGGTGAGGGGGTATCAGAGCAGCCGGGTCGCCGCTACCGCCAAGCACTTCCCGGGGCACGGGGACACCGCTGTGGACAGCCACTTCGGGTTTCCCGTCATCACCCACAGCCGGGAAGTGTGGGAGGCGCTGGACGCCGTCCCCTTCCGGGCGGCCATCGGCGCGGGCATCGACTCGATCATGACCGCCCACATCATGGTCCCGGCCCTCGACGACTCCGGCGACCCGGCCACCCTCTCCCACCCGATCCTCACCGGCATCCTGCGCGGCGAACTCGGCTACGACGGCGTCGTGATCACCGACTCGCTGCAGATGGAGGGCGTACGCCAGAAGTACGGCGACGACCGCGTGCCGGTGCTCGCGCTGAAGGCCGGGGTCGATCAGCTGCTCAACCCGCCCTCCCTGGACGTCGCCTGGAACGCCGTGCTCAAGGCCGTGCAGGGCGGGGAGTTGACGGAGGCGCGGCTCGACGAGTCGATCCTGCGGGTGCTGCGGCTGAAGGCCCGGCTGGGGTTGTTCGAGGACGCGTACGTCAGCCGGGCGGGTGTCGACCGCACGGTCGGTACCGGTGCGCACCTCGCCGCCGCCGACCGGATCGCCGAGCGGACCACCACCTTGCTGGTCAACTCGGCGGGGCTGCTTCCGCTGTCCCACCGTACGCACGGGAAGGTTCTGGTGGTCGGCGCCGATCCGGCCTCCCCCTCCGGTACTACGGGTCCACCCACCGGTGTGCTCGCGGCGGCCCTCGGGGAGCTGGGGTTCACGGCGACCGCCCTCTCCACCGGTACGGCTCCTTCCGCCGCGACCGTCGCGAAGGCCGTGGCGGCGGCGCGTGAGGCGGATGCGGTGGTCGTGGCGACCTACAACGTCACGGCGGCCGATGCGCAGAAGACTCTGGTCGAGCACCTGCTCGCCACCGGGAAGCCGGTCGTGGCCGTCGCCGTCCGCAACCCCTACGATGTTGCGCAACTTCCTTCGGTCACCGCCTACTTGGCGTCCTACTCCTGGACCGACGTCGAACTCCGGGCGGCGGCACGGGTGATCGCGGGCCGGGTCCGGCCGCGGGGGAAGCTCCCGGTCGCGGTGCAGCGCGCGGACGATCCGGCGCAGGTGCTGTATCCCGTAGGGCACGGGCTGTCGTACTAGGGGTACGTTCCACACCC
>NZ_JBXVPZ010000640.1:0-4327 GCF_057961495.1 Streptomyces sp. P5F9
GCCCTCGCCCGGGCCGCGCAGGCGATCGGGGAGCAGGAGGAGTACGCGCGGTGCAGCCAGTTCCTGAAGGACTCCTCGCCCGCGGCGGCCCAGACGCTGGGCTAGTCCCGTAGTCCCGTAGTCCGTGGGTATTGATGCAGGT
The DNA here is from genome assembly GCF_057961495.1 of Streptomyces sp. P5F9. Lineage (NCBI taxonomy): Bacteria > Bacillati > Actinomycetota > Actinomycetes > Kitasatosporales > Streptomycetaceae > Streptomyces > Streptomyces sp. P5F9. Next base: position 143 of record NZ_JBXVPZ010000640.1, read on the forward strand.
CCGCCTGGTGTGACCAGGCGGGCCTTGCGGTCTCGGGGGACGATTGTGGAGGATGCCCGGTGGGGACCGGGGCCCCCGTGTCGATAACGGCAGGGGCGGACCGCTACCCGGAGTACGCATCAGGAGACAGCGATGTCCCAACCGGCTCAGGAACCTCAGGAGCCCGAGGCCCCGCATCTCGACTTCCAGGGGACGACCCCCTACGAGGACTACGTCCAGGCCGACGTCCTCACCCACCTCCAGCACACCCGCTCCGACGACCCCGGCGAGATGGTCTTCCTCGTCACCACCCAGGTCATGGAGCTGTGGTTCACCGTCATCGTCCACGAGTGGGAGACCGCCGCGCGCGCCCTGCGCGAGGACCGGGTGCCGGTCGCGATCGACGCGCTGAAGCGTTCCGTGCGGGAACTCGACGCGCTCAACGCCTCCTGGCGGCCCCTCGGCCAGCTCACCCCGGCCCAGTTCAACTCCTACCGCGCCGCCCTCGGCGAGGGCTCCGGCTTCCAGTCCGCGATGTACCGCCGCATGGAGTTCCTCCTCGGCGAGAAGTCCGCGTCCATGCTCGTCCCGCACCGCGGAGCGCCGCGCGTGCACGCCGAGCTGGAGAAGGCCCTTCAGGAACCGAGCCTCTACGACGAGGTGTTGAGGCTTCTCGAACGGTGCGGGCACGCCGTCCCCGAGGCCGTACTGACGCGTGACGTGACGCTGCGGTACGAGCCGTCGGAGGAGGTCGAGGCGGTGTGGACCGCCCTCTACTCCGGGGATGCGGACGACGAACTCGCCCGGCTCGGGGAGGCGTTGACCGACGTCGCCGAACTGGTCTGGCGATGGCGCAACGACCATCTCGTCGCCACCCGGCGCGCGATGGGCGCGAAGACCGGGACCGGCGGCTCCGCGGGCGTGGCCTGGCTGGAGAAGCGCGCGCAGAAGAACGTGTTCCCCGAGCTGTGGACGGCGCGGTCCCATGTCTGAACTTGCCGCTGAAGCAGAGAAGTTGGACGCTGCCGATGAACTGGCGGGCGTGCGTTCGCAGTTCGTCCTCGACGAGGTCGTCTACCTGGACGGGAACTCGCTCGGCGCGCTGCCGGCCGGTGTTCCCGGGCGGGTCGAGGACGTCGTACGCCGTCAGTGGGGCGAACTGCGTATCCGCTCCTGGGACGAGAGCGGGTGGTGGACCGCGCCCGAGCGGATCGGTGACCGGATCGCCCCGCTGGTCGGGGCGGCGGCCGGGCAGATCGTCGTCGGCGACTCCACAAGTGTCAATGTCTTCAAGGCACTTGTGGCAGCGGTGCGGATGACGGCCGGTTCGGGGCGGGACGAGATCGTCGTCGACGCCACGACCTTTCCCACGGACGGGTACATCGCCGGGTCGGCGGCCCGGATGACCGGATGCACACTGCGGCCGGTGACCCCGGCCGAGGTGCCGGGCGCGCTCGGCGACCGTACGGCGGCGGTGCTCCTCAACCACGTCGACTACCGCACGGGCCGCCTGCACGATCTGCCCGCGCTGACGGCCGCGGTGCACGCTGCGGGTGCTGTGGTCGTCTGGGACCTGTGCCACAGCGCGGGCGCGCTGCCGGTCGGGCTCGACGAGCACGGGGTCGACCTCGCGGTCGGCTGCACCTACAAGTACCTGAACGGCGGCCCGGGTTCGCCCGCGTATGTGTATGTGCGCCGGGAGTTGCAGGAGCGCTTCGACTCCCCGCTCCCCGGCTGGAACTCGCACGCCGAACCCTTCGGCATGCGCTCCGAGTACGAACCCGCCGCCGGTGCCCTGCGCGGTCGCGTGGGTACGCCGGACATCCTGTCCATGCTCGCTCTGGAAGCGGCCCTTGAGGTGTGGGACGGCGGCGGTGTCTCGATCGAGGCGGTGCGTGCCAAGTCCCTTGCCCTGACGGACTTCTTCCTGGAGTGCGTGGCGTCGTACGTCCCCGCCGGGCGGGTGGAGTCGGTGACTCCGGTGGCCCACGCGGAGCGCGGCAGCCAGGTCGCGCTGCGGTGCGCGGACGCCGGGGACGTGATGAAACGGCTGATCGAGCGGGGTGTGGTCGGCGACTTCCGGCATCCGGACGTGCTGCGGTTCGGATTCACGCCGTTGTACGTCGGGTTCGGTGACGTGGAGCGGGCGGCTCGGACGCTGGGAGACCTGGTCCGCTAGAAGCTGTACCTCGATCTAACCGTCGTAGGAGACGGGAGTGGTTAGATCTTCGGAGAGGCCGATGACGTACACCCCTGCCACGGCGGCGGCCCGCGCGGCGCGCGCGGCGCGCTCCGCGGCGGGGGTGTCCGGGGCGGTCCCGGTGGTCAGCAACTCGTAGTAGAGGGGTGCCGATACGGCCCGTACGACCTGGGAGGGATCGGTATCGGCGGGCAACTCCCCGCGTGCCACGGCCTGTTCGACGCAAGGCGTCCACTCGGCGACCCGTACCTCGTAGAAGTGGCGCAGGGCCTCGGCCGTACGGGCGTCGCAGGTCGCGGCGGCGATGACGGCGCGGAACAGGGCGCCCTGCCGGGGATCGGCCAGGGTGCGCTGCACGAGCAGGGCGTTGGCGCGCAGGTCGCCGAGCAGCGAGCCCGTCTCCTCGCGCGGCAGCGACTGTTCGGCCATGTCGACGAGGAGGTCCGCGACCAGCGCGGTCACCGAACCCCAGCGCCGGTACACCGTGGTCTTGCCGACCTCCGCCCGCCGGGCGACGTCCGAGAGGTCGAGCCGGTCGACGCCCTGCTCGGCCAGCACGTCACCCGCGGCCCGCAGCACCGCCGTACGCACGCGTGCCGTGCGGCCACCGGGGCGCAGGGTGCCGGGCTCGGGGTCGGTCTCAGGGGCGGGCTCAGGGTTGAGCTCGGGGTCGGGCTGGGATCTGTGCGCGTGCTCGTCCTCGGCGGACATTGCGGTCTCCTTGGAGTGCTGATGAGGTGCCGTGACGGGCACGGCGTCAGCGTAACGAAACAGCAGAACCGTTTAACCCTCACCCTGCGTGACATCCGCTTGTCCGCGCACGTCACCGTCCTGGTAGCGTCCCGCCAACGGTCGCAATCTTCTCCAGGTCCGCCACATCCGAACCGTTCAAATCCTCCCCCAGTGCCGAAAGCCTGGGAGGTGCCCCCATCGTCGCTGAGAGGTTGGAGCATGCCGGACGACGCAGCCGCACGTGCCGCCGCAGAAGAGGAGTCGGCCTTCTCGCACCCCGCCGTCGACCCCGACAGCACCGCCGCGTACGGCGACCACCCCGATCAGGTGATCGACTTCTACGCCCCGCGCGGCGAACGCGTGCCGGGCGAGGCTCCACCCCTGGTCGTAGTACTGCACGGGGGCGCGTGGCGCGCCCCGTACGACCGCCGGCACATCACCCCGTTCGCGGACTTCCTGGCGCGACGGGGGTTCGCGGTGGCCAACGTCGAGTACCGGCGGGGCGCGGCCCTGCCCACGCAGGGCGGTACGGGTCCGGTCGCGGGGCGCTGGCCGGACACCTTCGACGACGTCGCGGCGGCGCTGGACGCCCTCCCCGCGCTCGTACGGGAGGCGCTGCCGCAGGCCGATCCGCGCCGCACGGTGATCACCGGGCACTCGGCGGGCGGCCACCTCGCCCTCTGGGCCGCTGCCCGGCACGTCCTCCCTAAGGACGCCCCCTGGCGCACCGACGCCCCCGCCGCACTGCGCGGCGTGGTCGCCCTCGCCCCGATCGCCGACTTCGCGGTCGCCGAGAAGCTGGCGGTGTGCGACGGAGCGGCCGCTCAACTCCTGGGCGGAGAAGCCAGGTTCGCCGAGCGCCTGCCGTACGCGGACCCGTCGCTCCTCCTCCCCACCGGCATCGCGACCACCCTCGTCCAGGGCCGCGCCGACATCGTCGTCCCGCAGGCGGTCGCCGAGTCCTACGCGGACGCGGCGGCGAAGTCGGGCGAGGTCGTGGGCCTCACGCTGCTGGAGGACGTCGGCCACTTCCCGCTGATCGACCCGGCGGCGGACGCGTGCGCGGTGGTGGCGGAGGAGATCGCACAGCTGGCGTGGTGAGCGGCCCCGGCCCCCGCCCGGGTGCCTGTCCGTCCCGGTCATACCCGTAATACCTGAGAGCTACGACGCAGGTGAGCTCCCTGGTGTGACGCGGACGACGACCTCGGATCCGTAATTTTCCTTCCAGATGATCCGGCCCGACAACCGGGCGGACGGGGAGGGGAGACGGGGAT
>NZ_JBXVPZ010000641.1:0-4326 GCF_057961495.1 Streptomyces sp. P5F9
AACGGAGACCAGGGAAGAGGCGGAGGCCGGGTGAGGAGGTGGCCAGGCTGCTGTCGTCGCCCCGGAGGGTCTCGTGGACGTCCGCTTGTGCCCCGGCGATTCTCGGCCATGGTGACCGGTCGGGGGCGGGTTTGGCTTGTCCCGGTGGTCGGTGGTGGGCAGGATCTCGGCTCTACGGGCGGGAGTTGATGTCGGCATGATCGGTGAACCGTATGTGACGCTGACGGTTCTGGGGGTGCTCGTGACCGGCGTGATGGCCGGGGTGTTCTGTGGCTTCTCCGTGCTGGTCATGCGAGGGCTGGCGGAGTTGCCGCCCGCGCAGGGGGTCGCCGCGATGAACGCGATCAACACGGCGGCGATGACGCCGGCCTTCATGCTGCTGTTCGCCGGTTCCGCGGTGGTGTGCGCGGTGATCGCGGTGGTGACGTTCGTGCTGTGGCCGGATCAGGGAACGGTGGAGTTGCTGCTGGGCAGCGCGCTGTATCTGTTCGGCGCGTTCGGGCTGACCCTCGTCGCGAACGTGCCCCGCAACGAGGCGCTGCTGAAGCTGGACCCGGGGACGCCGGAGGCCGCCGCGTACTGGCCGTCGTACGTGCGTGAGTGGACGATGTGGAATCACGTCCGCGCGGTCGCCTCGGCCGCCGCCGCGCTGGTGTACATCCTGGCTCTCACCTGAGAGAAACCACATGATCACCTGAGCGGGCACTGGTGAGGGCCGGCGGGGCCGCCCGCGAGGCCAGGTGAGAAAGCCGTCTCGCCCCACTCTGCGCGCCCGGCCGAGGGGCCTTATCGTGGCTGAAAGAGTGCCGCCCGATGACGCACGGCCTGTCGTACGCGGACGCAAGGAAGACGGCCATGGCCGACCCCAAGGGTTTTATGACCACTCCGCGCGAGGAGTGGCCCCGCAGGCCCGTCGCGGAGCGGGTGCAGGACTGGGACGAGGTGTATGTCCCGGGCGCGCTGCTGCCGATCGTCACGAAGCAGGCCGACCGGTGCATGGACTGCGGCGTCCCGTTCTGCCACGAAGCCTGCCCGCTCGGCAATCTGATCCCCGAGTGGAACGATCTGGTCAGCCGGGAGGACTGGCGCGCGGCGGCCGACCGGCTGCACGCCACCAACAACTTCCCCGAATTCACCGGGCGGTTGTGCCCGGCGCCGTGCGAGGCGGGGTGCGTGCTCGCCATCAACCAGCCCGCGGTCACCATCAAGAACGTCGAGGTCGCCATCGCCGACCGCGCCTGGACCGACGGTTTCGCGCCACCTCGCCCACCGGACCGGCTGTCGGGGCGGACCGTCGCGGTGATCGGCTCCGGGCCCACCGGCCTCGCCGCGGCACAGCAGTTGACGCGGGCCGGGCACACGGTCGCCGTGTACGAGCGCGACGACCGGCTCGGCGGCCTGATGCGGTACGGCATCCCCGAGTTCAAGATGGAGAAACGGCATCTGGAACGGCGGCTTGAGCAGATGCGGGCCGAGGGCACCAAGTTCCGTACGTCGACGACGGTCGGGCGGGACATCGGGGCGGCCGAACTGCGGGCGCGCTACGACGCGGTGGTGATCGCCACGGGAGCGACGGCCTGGCGCGAACTGGCCGTACCAGGACGGGAGTTGACCGGCATCCACCAGGCGATGGAGTATCTGCCGCTGGCCAACCGGGTGTGCGAGGGCGACTTGGCGGCCTCTCCCCTGTCCGCCGCCGGCAAGCATGTCGTGATCGTGGGCGGCGGCGACACCGGGGCGGACTGCCTGGGCACGGCGGTGCGTGAAGAGGCCGCGTCCGTCACGCAGTTGGACATCTACGCCCAGCCGGACGCCGAGCGCGACGAGGACGCGGAGCCCTGGCCGACGTATCCGAAGATCTACCGGCTCTCGGCCGCGCACGAGGAGGCACGCGATCTGGAGACGGCTCCGGCGGCGGACGCGGACGCGCGGTTGTTCGCGGCGTCGACGCTCCACTTCGAGGGTGACGGGGACGGGCACGTGCGGTCCTTGCACCTGGTCGAAGTCGACGCGGAGCGCCGCCCGTTGGACGGTTCCGGGCGCAGCCTGCCCGCCGATCTCGTGCTGCTCGCCCTCGGGTTCTCCGGGCCCGGTCGCGAGGACGGGCTCATCGATCAACTGGGGTTGGCGATGGCGCCGCGCGGCACGATCACCCGGGACGCGGACTTCGCGACGAGTGCGCGCGGGGTGTTCGTCGCGGGGGACGCGGCGCGCGGGCAGTCGTTGATCGTGTGGGCGATCGCGGAGGGGCGGGCGGTGGCGGCGGCCGTCGACCGATATCTGACGGGGAGTTCCCAACTCCCGGCGCCCATCGGGCCGTACGACCGCCCGATGACCGTGTGAGACGGCGGAGGCAGAGGTCGGGACACCTCTGCTGCCGGACGAGCAGGCGTACGTCCGCCCTCGCACCTGCGGAGGAGGCGGGGTGTACTGCGCCGGTACGAGGCGGCGGGCTGGTTCTCCTCCCGGCTCACGAAATCGTTCGGTGGCGGGCCGGAAAGTGGCTTCAGGCCGACTTGTAGGCCAACGGCGGTGGGACTATTGGCGGAGGAGGCGAGTCGTGGTCGGCCCGGAGTGGGGTCGGGCGCGGCGGTGCCCCCATCCTTCGTTCCGTCGTCAGGCGCAGGGCCACCCCCGCGCGTCCCCCCTGTTGGCGGTCGGTCCTGGAGGGTGTCGATGACGACGCTCGACGAACGTCATGGCGGGGGCGCGCGGGAAGCGGCGGGGGCGTACCGCCCGGACGCCGCCGTCGCCCTCGACCAACTCACGGCGATACAGCCCCTGTTCGCCGGTTCCAAGGCGGCGAACCTCGCCCGCGCGGCCCGGGCCGGACTGCCCGTGCTTCCCGGGTTCGTGATCCCCGAGGGCGCGGGCGACGACCCCGCCGCGGTGCGCCGCGCCTGGCGGGACCTCTCCGATTCCGGCGCGCGGCCCCTCGTCGTACGGTCCTCCTCGCCGCAGGAGGACACCGAACAGTCGTCCCTGGCGGGGCAGTTCACCTCCGTGCTCGATGTGCGTGGGTGGTCCGACTTCTGTACGGCCGTCCGGACCGTGCTCGATTCGGCGCACCGGCCCGACGGGTCCACGGCGCCGATGGCGGTGCTGGTGCAGCCGATGCTGACGGCACGGGTCGGCGGGGTGATGTTCGGTGCCGACCCCGTCGAGGGGCGTACCGACCGGATGCTGGTGAGCGCGGTGCGCAGCGGTCCGGACAGTCTGGTCAGCGGTGAACAGGCGGGCACCAACTACTGGTTGAGCCGACGGGGACGGCTGCTGCGCACCGAGCCACCGACCGCCGACGCGCTGCTCACACCCTCCGAACTACGGCGACTGGCCCGGCTCGCGCGCCGGGCGCGGCAGGTGTTCGGAGGGCCGCAGGACATCGAGTTCGGATTCGGGTTCGCCGAGGACCAAGTCGAGGGCGGGCGGCTGTGGTTGTTCCAGAGCCGGCCGATCACCGCCATGGCGGCGCGGCCGTCGCGCGGGGCGCGGTTGCTCGGGCCGGGGCCGGTCGCGGAGACGCTGCCGGAGCAACTCCAGCCGCTGGAAGAGGACTTGTGGGTCACGCCGATGGCCCATGGGCTGACCGCCGCGCTCGACATCGCGGGCAGCGCGCCGCGTCGGCTGCTGCGGACCGTGCCGGTCGTCACGACGGTCGGCGGCTGGGCCGCGGCCGATCTACGGCTGCTCGGAGCGGTCCCGCCCAGGCACCGCTGGCTGATCCTCCTCAACCCGGCACCGGGAGCCCGGCGGCTCGGAGCGGCCTGGCGGGTCGGCCGACTCACCGCGGCACTGCCGGGGCTGGCCGCGGACCTCGTGGCGGACATCGACCGCCGGCTCGCCCAGGTCCCGGCACCCGGCACACTCCCCGGCCCCGACCTGGCCGCCCAACTCCGCTGGGCCCGCAGCGCCTTGGTCTCCCTGCACGCCCAAGAGGCTCTCACCGGCGCCCTGTTGCACCAGCCGCCAACGTCCCGCACGGCAGCGGGCGCGGCCCTGACCGCCCTCGCGGAGACGCGGGCCCTGGGCATCCCGGACGAGCAGGCAGCCGCCGCCGGCCCGACCATCCTGGCGCTCACGGCACCGAGCCTGCGGGGACACGGGCGGGGGCGCCTGCCGCAGGACCCGGCGCCGGGTTCCGCAAACGGAAACTCCGGCCCGGAACAGCGGCCGGTCGCGCCGGCCGAGCGGACAACACCGGGCGCCCCTCCCGAGCGGCAGACACCGAACACCCCTCCCCAGCGACAGACACCGGCCGCCCGACCGAGCCGGGAGAGCGACCCCGGCGACCGGACGCCAGAGTCCGCCCCCACACCGACACATGAC
>NZ_JBXVPZ010000642.1:0-4318 GCF_057961495.1 Streptomyces sp. P5F9
ACCGTCGCCGAACTCCTCGCCGACCCCCGCACCCTCCCCGCCGACGAGATCATCCGCCGCACCGAGTACGCCCTCGCCGGCCGCTTCGCCACCATCGCGACGGTCGACCAACTGGAAGCCGCCGCAGCACATCAGGCATGATGACCGGATCGTGAGCCACGTCGTCTTCTTCCTGGTACCCGGAGTCCACCTGCTGGACCTGGCCGGCCCCGCGCAGGTCTTCTCCACGGCGGCCGACTTCGGGCACCCCTACACGCTCTCCTACGTCGCCGAGCAGCCCCAGGTCACCAGCGCCCAGGGGCTGCCGCTGGCGGCCGGACTCGACTGGCCCGAGCTGGGCCCCGAGGACCTGATCGTGGTGCCGGGGTGGCGTGCCGTCACTCTGGCCGACGCACCCGCCATCGGTGCTACGACTCTGCGGGCACTCCGGGACCACCACGCCCAGGGCGGGACGGTGGCCAGTGTCTGCGCCGGAGCCGACGCGCTCGGCCGGGCCGGACTCCTCGACGGCCGCCACTGCACCACCCACCACGACGTCCAGGACGAACTCGCCCTGCGCCACCCGAAGGCGACCGTCGTCCGCGACGTCCTGTTCACCACCGACGACCGGATCATCACCTCGGCAGGCATCGCCAGCGGCATCGACCTCGCCCTGCACATCGTCGCCACCCGGCACGGCCCCGCCGTAGCCGCGCAGATCGCCCGGGACATGGTCGTCTACGCCCGCCGCAACGGCCACGAGCCGCAGACCAGCGCGATGCTCCGGCACCGCTCCCACCTCGACGACACGGTGCACCGGGTCCAGGACCTCATCGACACGCGGTTCGACGAGGCGCTTCCGTTGCCCGCCCTCGCTTCGGCGGTCGGCGTCAGCGAGCGCACCCTGACCCGCCTCTTCGGCCGGGCCACCGGACTCACCCCGCTGCGCTACCAGCAGACCCTCCGCCTCGAACGCGCCGAGCACCTCATCAGCCACGGCGCCACGATCGACGCCGCCGCCCGCACGGTCGGCTTCGAGGACCCGCGGATGCTGCGCCGACTGCGTGCGCGCACCTCGTAACCGAGGGGCGGCGGGGCAGGTGCGCTGTTAGGTTGCCGGGTCGGCAGACCGCCGTATCGAAGCCCGACCGGCACGCCACAGGAGCGCCCCGTGATCCCACCCCGTATGGTTCCGCTGCTCGACCAGTTCGACTTCGCGTGCGAACGCCTCTCCAGCCGGATGACAGGGCCCGTCGTGGACAGCGGCGACGGCACGAACACCCGGGTCGGGCCCATGACCGACGCGGAGTACTTCTGGGAGCCGGTGCCGGACTGCTGGTCGGTGCGACGGCGGACGGACGGTCCGGGAGCGCGGGCAAATTCCCTGACGGGACAGGGCGATTGGGGACGCGACGCCGCTGCCTACCCGCATCCCTGGCCTCCACCCTTCACCACCATCGCGTGGCGGCTGAGCCATCTCACCGAGTTGCTGACCCTCCGCGCCGAGCACACGGCCGGCAGCCGTACGTTGACCCGCGACGACTTCTCCGTCAGCGGCGATGCCATCGGTGCGGTCGATGCCTTCGACGCCGGCGCGGGTGCCTGGCGGACGGCGCTGGTGAGTGCCGACGAGGCCGCGCTCGACACCGTGGGGTACTGCACCTATCCGCACGGCAGCGACGCGGAGGAGCCGTTCATCGACATCGTGTGGTGGGTCAACCAGGAAGTGCTGCACCACGGAGCCGAGATCGCCATGCTGCGTGACCTGTACCGAGAGCGTGGTTGACCGTCACAGGACCGCTCCCATGCGTCAGGGGACGATCTCCTCCGTCCCGAACCCGAGCGCCTCGGACTTGCTCCCGGCACCGGTTTCCGCGCCTCGATGTCGTACAGCGTGACCGACGTACGCCGACTGGGCGTGTGGCGGTAGGGGCAGCGACTGCGGGATGTCATGGACCGAGGTTCCTTGAGGGTCTTTGCTTGAGCACGCTAATCTGCACGGATGACCGCTGCCGAGGATCCCCTGACCGCGCAGGAAGAGCGTTTCTGGCGTGCCTTGATGCGGGTCATCGTCGCGCTGCCGCGTTCGCTGGACGACGATCTGCTGCGGGCGACGGGACTGACGCTCACCGAGTACGTCGTCCTGATGAGCCTGTCCGAGGCCGAGAACCAGGAACTCCGCATGGCGGATCTCGCGGCGGCCACCGCGCTGTCCGCGAGCCGCATCACCCGAGTCGTGGACGCGTTGCAGAGCCGCGGCCAGGTCGTGAAACGGCGCTACGAGGGTGACGCGCGCGGGAATGTCGCGACGCTCACCCCGGAAGGGCTGAAGCGGCTTGAGGCGGCTTATCCGATACACCTCGCGAGTGCCCGCAAGCGTGTGATGGACCATCTCGACGGCCGGTCGCTGTCGGCCATGGTTCGGCAGTTCGAGACGGTGGCCGGGAAGTTCGACTGAGATCCGGAACGGTCACTGTGCACGCGGAAGATCGTCGTCGCCTTGGTCAGCGTGGACGGGACCTTGGGTAGGATCGAGGCCTGCCGGACCCACGTGAGCAACGCGCTCCAGGCGCCGTCCGGACAGGTACCGCTGGACACCGACGACTCACCGCTCGCGGTCGCCACAGCCGGCGCACCCGACGTCATGGCCCGCGTCGCCACCAAGGTCCTCGGCCCCATCGAGGCCGTGCCCGCCGACGAACGCGCCCTGCTGCTCGACACGTTGGACGTCTGGTTCGACTGTGGCGGATCCGCCGAGGAGGCCGCAAAGCAGCTCTACGTCCACCCCAACACCGTGCGCACCCCCTGCGCCGCATCGCCGAACGCACCGGGCGCTCCCTGACCGACCCCTGCGGCATCACCGAACTCGCCCTCGCCCTGCGCGCCGTACGCCAGACTCCGAGGTCCCCGACCCCGGAGTCGACCGACGGCACACGGAAGTCCTAGGCGGCGGTACCGCCCGCGTAGTCGCTCTTGAACGTCGTCTCGATGGTCGTGGCGACGGACTGGGCCACGCCGGTGCCGGTGAGGATGATGCCCAACTCCCGGTTGTTCGACAGGGAGTTGCTGCTGATGTTCATCGAACCCGCCTCCACCTCCTGGGTGGACAGGCCGTAGTCGGCGACCATGGCCTTGGCGTGGATGTAGAAGCCGGCGGGGTCGGAGTAGCCGACGACCGTGCCGCCGGCCGCCTTGATCGCGGACACCTCGCTGGAGTAGTCGCCCGGGGTCTCCAGCACCACCCGCACGGTCACGCCCGCCTTCGCTCTGGCCACGATCGCGTTGACCACCGTACTGTCGCTGAACTCCAGCTCCTCGACGTCCAGCGTCGTGGTCGCCGCGTTGATCACGGTCAGCAGACGGCTGCGCGAGTCGGTGGGGGACCAGAGCAGGTGGTCGCCGTCGGTCGGGGTGACCGAGGTGCCGGCGTAGTCCGCGTTGAACACCTTCTCGATCGCGGCGACATCACGGGTGTCGTCGGTGAAGACGCCGTAGTCGCGGCCGGTCGAGTAGTACTGCGAGGTCAGATTGCCGGTCAGGACAAGCGACTTGGTGGCGTCGACCGTGATCGTCTTCTGGTGGGTGTAGACGAAGCTGGACGGCGACCACACCACGCCCACGCCCGCGTTCGTCAGCGCCGTGTACGCCGAACTGTTGGCGGACTGGTGCGCGCGGTCCAGGACCACCCGCACGGTGACGCCCTTCTTCTCCAGGGCGATCAGGTCGTTGACGGCTGTGGTGTCCTCCAGCTCGTACATCGTCATGTCGAGCGAGGATGTCGCCGAGTTGATGAAGTCGTAGATGGTCGGCTGGGTGGTGCCGGCCTGCGAGAAGGCGAAGGCGGTGTAGGTCGCGGCGTTGGCGGGGACAGCCGTGACGAACAGGGTGGCGCCGGCTGCCAGCGCGACACCCGCGCGGCCGAGGAACGTCCTCAACATGCGTGACTCCTAGTCGAGTTGATGCCCACGTGGGGGGTGGCGGGCAGGTGCATGACACCACGCGCGTAGAACGCGGTGGAAGAGCAGCTCGGTGAACTCGGCGTTGCCTGCTGTGAGTACGGCCGGACAAAGGGGACTCCGTACAGGTGGAGCCCGGTTCATGAGGTACCCGCGAGTTAGCAAAAACTTCGTAGCCGGCGATTCCCGGGTCAACTGCGGCGCCCTCAAAGGGGCGCGGGGCTGTATCGATGTGCGGCTCCGCCGCGTGGGCGCGCCCAGCCACAACGGCGCGCCACTGGAACGACGGCATATCGGGGCACTACGAGCGGAGCGCCTAGGCTGCGCACCGACCCACGCATCAACCCCAGGAGCGCCCCCGTGTCCAACCCTCCGTACCCGGA
>NZ_JBXVPZ010000643.1:0-4296 GCF_057961495.1 Streptomyces sp. P5F9
GCCGTGTAGAGGGGGAGGCGGGGGTCGACGGGCTGCTCGGGCCAGGTGCCGCGGACCCAGGCGTGATCGGGGTGGTCGCAGATCAGCCAGGAGCGGTCGTCCTCGGGACCCGCCATGACGTTGAGGTAGTACATGTGGTGACCGGGCACCGCCATCGAGGGCCCGTGCCAGCCGTCCGGGATCAACACGACGTCCCCGCCCCGGACTTCGGCCAGGACGTCCGTGTTACGGCCCTGTCCGGACGGGGAGACGCGCTGGTAGCCGAGACCGGGAGTGCCCTCGTGGTCGGCGAACTCGAAGTAGTAGACCTCTTCGAGGACGGACTCCTCACCGGGCCGGTGCTCGTCGTGCTTGTGCGGCGGGAAGGACGACCAGTTCCCGCCGGGCGTGATCACCTCCACGGCGATGAGCTTGTCGCACTCGAAGACGCCGGCCGCGCCGAAGTTGTTGACCTGCCGCGAGCTGTTGCCGGTGCCGCGCAGCTCCACCGGCACCGACGAGGCCGGGCCGTAGCGGGCGGGCAGCCGGCGGGTGCAGCGGGCGCCGGTCAGCGCGAAGCGGCCACCGCCGGGCGACGAGATCGTCGTACGGGAATCGCGGGGGACGTACGCGAAGTCGCTCACGGCGGTGAACACGCTCTCGCGGCCGTGGAGTTCGAAGGTGTCGTGGCCGAAGTCGTCGGCGGCGGACACCGTGCAGGCGCCACTGAGCGGGACGACGATCCACTCGCTGTCGTCGGTGTCGAAGCTGTGGGTGCCGCCCGGCGGCAGCTCCAGGACCCGCAGGCTGGAGTAGCCCCAGGCAGCCGACTCGGGGGTGACGTCCACGACGTAGGGGCCGCCGAGGGCCTTGCCTGCGGGAAGGTGGTACGCGCTCGTCATGGTGTGCCTCCGGTTCACAACAGACCTACGGCGGTGTCCACCGCCGTCTCCACGCCGCCGTCGGCGGGGTACAGCAAGGAGCGGCCCACGACCAGGCCCTGGACGGTGGGCAGGCGCAGCGCCTTGCGCCACTTCTCGTACGCGCCCTCCTGGTCGCCCCCGACCTCGCCGCCGAGCAGGACGGCAGGCAGCGTCGAGGTCTCCAGGACCTCGGCCATGTCGTCCGGGTCATCGGTGACGGGCAGTTTCAGCCAGGTGTAGGCGGAGGTGCCGCCCAGGCCCGAGGAGATCGCGATCGAACGGGTCACGGCTTCGGCGGACAGGTCGTTGCGGACCTTGCCGTCGACCCGGCGCGAGATGAACGGCTCTACGAACAGGGGGAGTTGGCGTGCCGCCATGTCGTCGATGGCGCGCGCGGTGGACTCCAGGGTGGTGAGCGAGCCCGGGTCGTCGTAGTCGATGCGGAGCAGCAGCTTGCCCGCGTCGAAGCGGAGGCGGGCGATGTCCTCGGCGCGGTGGCCGGTGAACCGGTCGTCCATCTCGAAGGCGGCGCCGGAGAGGCCGCCGCGGTTCATCGAGCCCATCACGACCTTGCCGTCCAGGACGCCGAGGAGGAGCAGGTCCTCCAGGATGTCGGCGGTGGCCAGCACCCCGTCGACACCCGGCCGGGAGAGTGCGATGCAGAGGCGTTCCAGCAGGTCGGCGCGGTTCGCCATGGCCGTGCGGTGGTCGCCGACGCCCAGGGCGCCGCGGGCCGGGTGGTCGGCGGCCACGATCATGAGGCGGCCGGTGTCGCCCAGCAGCGGGCGGCGGACCCGGCGGGCGGCCGCCTCGGCGATCGCCTCCGGGTGCCGGGCTCTGACCGTGACCAGGTCGGGAATGCTGATGCTCAAGAGAAGCTCCGTTCAGGGGTGGCTGTGGCGGCCACGCGATCAGTCACTCACTCGCGCGCCCACGAGGAGGTCCTCGACCTCGGACTCGGTGGGCATCGCGGTGGAGCAGGCGAGGCGGGAGGCGACGAGGGCGCCGGCCGCGTTGGCGAACCGCATGGACCGTTCCAGGTCCCAGCCGGACAGCAGGCCGTGGCACAGCGAGCCGCCGAACGCGTCGCCCGCGCCGAGGCCGTTGAGCACCTCGACCGGGACCGGCGGCACCTCGGCGGTCGTGCCGTCGCGGTGCACGGCCAGGACGCCCTTGGGGCCCTGCTTGACGACGGCGAGTTCCACGCCCGCGTCGAGCAGTGCCTGGGCGCAGGCGCGGGGCTCGCGGACGCCGGTGGCGATCTCGCACTCGTCGAGGTTGCCTACCGCGACCGTCGTGTGGCGGAGGGCCTCCGCGTAGTACGGGCGGGCCTCCTCCGGGTCCCTCCAGAACATGGGGCGCCAGTCCAGGTCGAAGACCGTGGTGCCCGCCTTGTCGCGTGCCTTGAGGGCGGCGAGCGTGGCGGAGCGGC
Source organism: Streptomyces sp. P5F9 (assembly GCF_057961495.1). NCBI lineage: Bacteria > Bacillati > Actinomycetota > Actinomycetes > Kitasatosporales > Streptomycetaceae > Streptomyces > Streptomyces sp. P5F9. Next base: position 2,335 of record NZ_JBXVPZ010000643.1, read on the forward strand.
TCGGCTCCTCGCTCAGTCCGGTGCCGGTGATCCAGAAGACGCGGGCCTGGCGGATCGCGAAGTAGTCCAGTTCGTCGGTGCGGATCTCCAGGTCCGGCGCCTTCGGCTGCCGGTAGAAGTACAGCGGGAAGTCGTCCGGCGGGAAGATCTCGCAGAACGTGACCGGGGTCGGGTACTCCGCGACGGGCGTGACCCAGCGGTCGTCGACCCCGAAGTCCTTGAGGGCCTCGTGCAGATAGGCCCCGAAGGGGTCGTCGCCGGTGCGGGTGATCACCGCGGTGGTCCGGCCGAGCCGGGCGGCCGCGACCGCCACATTGCTCGCGGAACCCCCGAGGAACTTGCCGAACGTCTCCACACGGGCCAGCGGTACGCCAGACTGCAACGGGTAGAGATCGACCCCGATGCGGCCCATGGTGATGAGATCGAAGGACTGGGCTGACTCGGCCATGCGCGACACTCCTCTGAGCTGCTGGGGGGCGGGCGGGTCCCAGGGGCCTGCCGCCTCCCAGGTGTAGGTCTCGGAGGGGCTCCGTGTCAATAGTTTGTACTTACATTCGGACCTGCTTGTGAAATGATGTCTTAACAAAGTATTGACAGCGGACGCGACCGGGGATTTGATTCCGTCCCAGCGCAACAGCCGTGTTTCGCGGCGAACGACCCGGGGTCGACAGGCCCCGAGCCCGGATTTCTGCGATCATGACTCCCTTTCCCCTGAAGCACAGTGAGGTGCAGGAAAGATGGACCGTTCTTCCCACTCCCGTACGCGCAGAATGGCCCCCTTCGTGGCGGTCGCCGCGGCAGCGGCACTGACCCTCGCCGGCTGCTCCAGCAGCTCGGGCGGCAAGAAGTCCACGGAGGACACCTCCGGCGCCTCGGCGGGCAAGGCCAGCACTCCCCGAATGACGGTCGCCCTGGTCACGCACCAGGCGCCCGGCGACACGTTCTGGGACATCGTCCGCAAGGGCGCCCAGGCCGCCGCCGCCAAGGACAACATCAAGCTCATCTACTCGGCCGACCCGAACGCGGGCAACCAGTCGAACCTGGTGCAGAACGCGATCGACCAGAAGGTCGACGGCATCGCGGTCACCCTCGCCAAGCCCGACGCCCTGAAGGACGTCATCGCCAAGGCGAAGACCGCGAACATACCCGTCGTGGGCCTCAACTCCGGTCTCAGCGACTGGAAGAAGCTCGGACTGCTGGAGTTCTTCGGCCAGGACGAGACGGTGGCCGGCGAGGCGCTCGGCAAGCGGCTGAACGCGGAAGGCGCCAAGAAGGCCGTCTGTGTCATCCAGGAGCAGGGCAACATCGGTCTGACGCAGCGCTGCGACGGTGTGAAGAAGACGTTCACCGGCACCACCGAGGTGCTCAACGTCAACGGCACGGACATGCCGTCGGTGAAGTCGACGATCACCGCCAAGCTCACGCAGGACAAGGCCATCGACTACGTCGTCACGCTGGGCGCCCCGTTCGCCATGACGGCCGTGCAGTCGCTGTCCGACGCGGGCAGCAAGGCGAAGGTCGCGACCTTCGACCTGAACAGCACCCTGACGGGCGCCATCAAGAAGGGCACCGTCCAGTTCGCGGTGGACCAGCAGCCGTACCTCCAGGGCTACTTGGCGGTCGACTCCCTGTGGCTCTACAAGAACAACGGCAACTACAGCGGCGGCGGTGAGCAGCCCGTACTGACCGGCCCGGCCTTCGTCGACAAGACCAACGTCGACGCCGTCGCGAAGTACGCCGCCAACGGAACCCGGTGATTGGCATGACCCAGCACGCCGAGCCGGCGGTGACCTCACCGCCGGCCCCCGGCCCGAAGGAATCCGACGGCCGGACCTCTGAACGGCCCCTGGCGCTACGGTTGTTGGCGCGTCCTGAGGTTGGTGTGTTCCTCGGTGCGGCCGCGGTGTACGTGTTCTTCCTGATCGCTGCTCCGCCGGTGCGGGACAGCGCGTCGATGGCGAA
>NZ_JBXVPZ010000644.1:0-4282 GCF_057961495.1 Streptomyces sp. P5F9
AGACGACCCAAAACCCCCGCCGCCGGTGCGGATGCTCAATCGGGTGTTCTGGGAAGGGAGTTATCGGCGGCGGGGGTTTTGGGTCGTCTAGTGGGTGCAGGCCGGTGGGGGCTGGGCGCGCAGTTCCCCGCGCCCCTAAAAGACCTGGCTTCGCCCGTCTCCGAGGGGCGCGCCCGCGCGGCGGAGCCGCATATCGATACAGCCCCGCGCGCCTGAAAGACCTGGCTTCGCCGGTCTCCGAGGGGCGCTGGGCTGCAACGGAGTTCATCAGTCTCCTCAAGCCGCGTCGTGGAACACCAGTCCCAGCGCGTGCCGTTGGCCAGAGCGTACGGTGCTCACCCCGTGTCTCATCGCCCCGGCCGACCAGCCACGTTTCGTTCGAACCGGGCGGTCCCGGGTCGTGAACACCAGGCCGTGGCCCTGCTGGAGTGGGGTCGCGGTGCCCCGGGACTGGGCTCGGGCCCGCTGCTCGACCATCAGGAACTCGCCGCCCGTGTAGTCGGTGCCGTACGCGTCCAGGCCGATCACCACCTGGAGCGGGAAGACCAACTCGCCGAAGACATCGCGGTGGAGGGCGTTCCAATCTCCCTCGCCGTAGCGGAGCAGGATCTGGGCGGAACGGTCCTGGCCCGCGTCGTGGCAGCGGGCGAGCCACTCGTCGAGGTCGTCGGGCCAGGGGGACGGGCGGTCGAGTCGGGCCGCCCAGTCCCGGGCGATCGGCAGCAGGCGCGGGTAGAGCGCGGCGCGCAGGGCGGCTACCGGTGCGGGGAGGTCGTGGGTGAAGTAGCGGTACGCGCCGGAGCCGAAGCGGTGCCGGGCCATGTCGACCGTGGTGCGGAACAGTTCCGGCTTCTCGTACAGGGCTGTCAGGTCGTGGCACTCGGCCGGCGTCAGCAACTGTGCGGTCGGCGCACTGCCGTACAGGTCCAACTCCTCTGCCAGAGCTGACCAGTTGGTGTTCTGCGTGCGCTGCCGCGCCTCGGTGATACGCATGACGTCCTCCGTTCGTCAGCCGAGCATCGGCTGCAACGCGCCCTCGTGGGTGAGCAGTTGGACCTTCCGTTCGACGCCGGCGGCATAACCCCGCATCGAGCCGTCCGCGCCGATCACGCGGTGGCACGGGCGCACCAGCAGCAGCGGGTTGGCACCGAGGGCCGCGCCCAGTGCCCGGACTTCGGCGCGCGGTACGCCCAGGCGTTCGGCGAGGGCGCCGTATGTCGTCGTGGTGCCGTACGGGATCTCGTCGAGGGCTTGCCAGACCCGCTGCTGGAACTCCGTTCCCTCGGCGGCGAGGGGGAGTTCGAAGTGGGTGAGGCGTCCGGCGAAGTACGCGGACAGTTGGCGGTTGGCCTCGGTGAAGGCCTGGTCGTCGCGTTGCCAGTCGGCATCGATGGTCGGGTGGTCCGGCATGGTCAGGGAGGTGAGGGTGGTGCCGTCGGCCGACCTCTCGCCGGTCAGGAGAAGCTCGCCCACGGGGCTGTCGGTGAGTGTGTAGATCGTGGTCATGGGAATGAGTCTGCTCCGGAATCGGGGTCGGGACCGGCGGGATTCGGACATGGAGTTGAGGCCCGCTCGGTACCGTCGGGCGTAGCTCTTGACCTGGGGGTATTTACGGGTAAGTACCTGAGCGGTATCCTGTTCGCATGCCAGCTCTCAACGTGGATTTCAGCGACCGCGAGCTAGAGGACCTGCGGCAGATCGCCAAGGAACGCGGTACGTCGATGAAGGCACTGGTGCGTGAGGCGGCCGCGGCCGACATCGCTCGGCACCGGGCGCTGCAGGAGGGCGCCGAGGCCTTCCGCCGGTTCTTCGCCACGCACGCCGACGAGTTCGCCGCCGCGTTCCCCGACGACGAACCGGCGGCCAAGGGCGAGGGGCGGGTCGCCTGACGCATGCCGGTCATCCCCGTCATCCATATCGACGTGCCCTGGCTGCTCCAGCGCCATGAGGAAGTCCTGCCGGACCAGCCCACCGTCAACGACTTCTCGGCGTTGGTCGCGGCCGTCGCCCGACACCGCGTCGATCCGCCCCGCCTCGGCGTCGACTCCGACCCGGCCTGGCGGGCCGCCGCCCTGCTGCACACCCTCGCCCTGCTCAAGCCGCTGCCCTCGGCCAACGCCCGCTTCGCCTGCGCCACGGCCGTCGCCTACATGTTCGTCAGTGGCGTCGGCATCGACCCGCCCTACGGCGCTCTCGTCGACCTCGCCCGCGATCTGATCTCCGGCAAGACGGATGTCTACGGCGCGGCGGACCGGCTGCGTTCCTGGCAGATCTGAGCGACGGTTCCGAGCAGCGGGTCCGAGCCGCGGTTCTGGGCAGCGGGCCTGAGCGGCAGCTCGGACGCGTCAGTCAGCGGTCCTCCGTCAGTGGTCCTCGTCGAGGCGTGCGTTCTCCTCGTGCGACCGCGGGCTCTCCTCGCGCGGGACGCCGTCGGGCGCGGCGAGGCTGCCCAGCAACCCCAGCAGTTCCGCGCTACGGCTCCCCGGCTCGGCGTGGAAGACCACCATGCTCAACGCGTTCGTGCCCGGAATCTCGAACTTGTTCGACCGGAGCTCGAAGTCGCCGACGAGCGGGTGGGTGAGGAGGCTGGTCCGGCCGAGCATGGGGCGTACCTCGTGGCGGCTCCACAGCAGCCGGAAGCGGTCGCTGCGGACGGACAGTTCGCCCACCAGCTCCACCAGCCGGGGTTCGTCGACGTCGGGACCGATGTGGCCGCGCAGGGTCGCCACGCCCTCGGCGGTCAACTCCTCCCAGTCGCGGCGCAGTTCACGCTCGGCGGGGTCGAGGAACACCGCCCGCAGCAGGTTCACACCCGGCGTGTAGTTCGGGGACAGCGCCCGGCACAGCGCGTTGGCCGCGAGGCAGTCCGTGAACCGGTTCTGCACATACGCCGGGTGTCCGGACCAGGTGTCGAGCAGTTCGCGGACGCTCGTCGGTACCGCCTCGGGCCGTCGGACCCGTCTGCGGGACACGGCCGGCCGCTCCGGCTGGGCGAGGCTCAGCAGATGGGCGGTCGCGGAGGCGTCCAGGCGCAGCACCCGGGCCAGCGCCTCCAGCACCTGCGCGGACGGGTTGCGGTCGCGGCCCTGCTCCAGCCGCAGGTAGTAGTCGGAGCTGATGCCGGCCAGTAGGGCGACCTCCTCCCGGCGCAGCCCAGGCACCCGGCGCAGCCCGCCGCCGCTCAGACCCACGTCCTCGGGCCGGACCCGCTCCCGGCGGGCCCGCAGAAACTCCCCGAGCGCGTTCATGCTGTCCACACCCACCACCGTAGGACCGAATCCGCGGAGGTGCGTGTCCCTGTCACTACCAGGAACATCCGGGTACTCCCTGCTCAGCCGGGACGGGCGCAGTGTCGGTGACAGGAAGCAGCACGTATCACCTACCGAAAGGCGCGCCATCATGGCCGACACCGTCGCCGGCGGCACTCTCACCCTGGCCGAGGACCTCACCCTCACCCGCATGGGATACGGCGCCATGCAGCTCGCCGGCCCGCACGTCTTCGGCCCGCCGAAGGACCGCACCGAGGCGGTGGCCGTCCTCCGCGAGGCCGTCGAGCGGGGCATCACCCACATCGACACGAGCGACTTCTACGGCCCCGTCGTCGTCAACGAGATCATCCGGGAGGCCCTCCACCCCTACCCGGACGACCTGCGCATCGTGACCAAGGTCGGCGCCCGGCGCGGCCCCGACGGCGGCTGGATCATGTCCCGGCACCCCGAGGACCTCAAGGCGCAGGTGTACGACAACCTCCGCAACCTCGGGCTCGACGCGCTCGACGTGGTGAACCTGAGGGTCGGCACCGATCACGGCGCCTACGAGGAGTCGATCGGGGAGGAGTTCGGTGCCCTGGCCGAACTGCGGAAGGCCGGGCTGATCCGGCACCTCGGGGTGAGCACGGTCTCCGCCGCCCAGCTGACCGAGGCCCAGGCCATCGCACCGGTCGTCACCGTGCAGAACCTGTACAACCTGGCCAACCGGGAGGACGACGCCCTCGTCGAGCGGTGTGCCGCGGAGAACATCGCGTTCGCCGCCTACTTCCCGCTCGGCGGCTTCACCCCGCTGCAGTCGCGGACCCTGTCCGAGGTGGCCGCGCGGCTGGACGTCTCGGCCCAACAGGTCGCGCTGGCCTGGCTGTTGCAGCGGTCGGCCACCACCGTCCTGATCCCCGGCACCTCGTCCCGCGCGCATCTGCGGGACAACATCGCCGCCGCGGACCTGGTGCTGCCCGCCGACGCGATCGCGGAACTCGACACCATCGGTGGGGCCGGGGCCTGATGGAGGG
>NZ_JBXVPZ010000645.1:0-4254 GCF_057961495.1 Streptomyces sp. P5F9
GTGGGGGAGTTCCTGGCGACGATCCTGGGGTCCTGATCCTGGCGTCGTAGGACGTCGTAGACGTCGTAGGTCGTCGTAGGGGCCGGTCGGCCGGGGGCGTGGAGGCGCCCGCCGGCCGGTCGCTCCGGGCGCTTCCGTCACGTCACTCGGCTGTCGTCCTGAACAACATCGACGCCAGCTCCCGGAACACCTCCTCCGGGTCCCGCTCACCCACCGCCCCGTCCAGGTTGTGACCCAGCAGCAGCGTCGCGAAGCCGTGTGCCAGGGACCACGCGGCGACACCGGCGAGGCGGGCGTCGGGGCCGCGGCCCTCGGGGGGTACGGCGGAGACGGCGTGGCGCAGGGCGTCGGTGGCGAGGGCGCGGGCCGTGGTGAGTTCGAGGTCGCCGGCGCGCAACAGCTCGGGCGCGAACATCACTTGGAAGTGCGCCGGATGCTCGCGTGCGAACCGCACGTAGCGGACGCCCGCGTCCTTCAGGTCCGCCGCCTCCCCGATCGTGCCCGCCAGCAGCCCGAACCCCTCCGCCGCGATCGCTGTCAACAGCCCCGTGCGGTCCTTGAAGTGATGCGCCGGCGCCGCGTGCGAGACACCGGCACGGCGGGCGAGATCCCGCAGGCTCAGCGCGGACGGGCCGTCGGCGGCGATGACGTCGAGCGCGGCGGTGAGGATGGCGCGGCGCAGATCGCCGTGGTGGTACGGGCGGCGGGTGTCGCCGGAGGTTTTGGCGCTCTCTGCGCTCTCTGGGCTCTCTGCGGTCTCGTCCGTCTTCGCGGGTTTGGCTGTGCTCATGGTCAGCAGCGTACGCCGAATCTAGGCATTGACAAGTTCGAGCGGTTGAGGCAATCTTGTCAGTGTCAAGTTATGGAACGACCAGGACGCGACGAGGAGTTACGCCATGTCGGAAAGCGTGCGTGGAGTGGAGACCACGAATAGCCTCCCCACCGTGGAGCTGGGCCGAGTGCGCCAGCTCTGGCATCTGCTCGAACCCCTGCACGCGGTGCTGTATTACGCGCCGGAGGTCTTCGGGGAGGCCGCCGCGCTCGGATACGACACCGAGGAGCGCTGGCCGAGCTACTTCCCGCTGCGTGCCGCGCCGTTGGGCCCGGTCGGCAGTGAGCGGGTGGCCTCCGCCTTCTACAGCTTCAACCCCCGTATGGTCGCCGAGCACATGGACTCGGCGTGGAGCACCGCGAGCCCGGACGCCGTACTGAAGGCGAGGCTGCGCGGCTTGGACCGGGCCTACCGCGCGATATTCGGCGACCGCGTCGACAGCCCCGAGCTGGCGGAGGCCGCCGCCCTCGCCCGCCGCGCCGCCGAGGCGGCGAACACGGCCGGCCGTCCCCTCGCCGCGGCCAACGCCGAGTTGGCGTGGCCCACGGAACCCCACCTCCAGTTGTGGCAGGCGGCCACGATCCTGCGCGAACACCGCGGCGACGGCCACCTCGCCGCTCTCCTCGTCGCCGACCTCGACCCGGTCGAGTCCCTGGTCTCCTTCGCCGCGATCGGCGCCGCCTCCGTCCAGCGCTTCGAGAGCCGGGGCTGGAGCCGGGAGGAGTGGGCGGCGGCCCGCGAACGGCTGGTCGCCCGAGGCGTCATAGACGACAGGGGTACGGCGACGCGGGCGGGCCGCGATCTGCGCCAGGAGGTCGAGCGCCGCACCGACCAACTGGCCGCCGCGCCCTGGCAGTTCCTCGGCCGGGCCGACACCGACCGACTCGCCGACCTGCTGGGGGAGTTCTGGGTCGCCGTACTCGGGTCCGGGCTGCTGCCCTCGGAGTCGACGTTGGGCATCGGCAAGGTCTGAGGGGGTCAGAAAATGCTCCCACGCAAGTGTCTATGAGTGTCTTTTAGATGTCATGAGTGCCGTATGATCTTGTGTATGAACCTGACGGAATGGGCACGCGCACAGGGCATTGCGCCCCGCACGGCGTACCGCTGGTTTCGTGAGGGCACGTTGCCGGTCCCTGCGGAGCGTGTGGGGCCGCGCACGATCCTGGTGAACATCGACGCGAACACCTCACCCTCCGTGACCGGTGGTGTGGGGTTGTACGCCCGCGTCTCCTCGCACGATCAGAAGCCGGACCTGGAGCGGCAGACCGCTCGCCTGTCGGCATGGGCGGCGAAGGCCGGACACAAGGTGGTGCGGATCGAGTCCGAGATCGCCTCGGGCATGAACGGCTGCCGCGCGAAGGCGAAGCGGCTGCTGGCCGACCCGGCGGTGACCACGGTCGTGGTCGAGCACAAAGACCGCCTCGGCCGGATGAACGTGGAGCTGATCGAGGCCGCCCTGTCCGCGACTGGTCGCCGGCTCGTCGTCCTCGATGACGGCGAAGTTGAAGACGACCTGGTCCGGGACATGGTGGAGGTGCTGACGTCGTTCTGTGTCCGCCTGTACGGCCGTCGGTCGGCGAAGAACCGGGCGAGGAAGGCTCTCGAAGCGGCGGCTGCCGATGAGTGAGCCGAAGAAGAAGCTCCGCACCATCGACGCGCCGTTCGTTGCCCCCGGGCCGTCCGGGGTGGCGATACGTGACCGCCTCAAGCACCTCACCGACGTGGACGACACAGTGTTGCGGCTGGTCGGTGAACACCTCGGGCGCCTCGCCTCGCTGGACCTCAAGAACCGCTGCGCTGACGGCCTGGACCACAACAGCGACACGTGGGCCGCCCGGAAGCAGGGCCTGACGGCCGACTCCTCGTCCCGGTGGGCCGGTTCGATCACGAAGGCCACTCACGATCAGTGGGCGCTGTCCCGCCGCTGCCAGCTCGCCCACATCCAAGGGCTTGAGGCCGGTGTGCGGACGCTGATGCACCGTCTCTCCCAGCCGATCGGGGAGAAGGGCACCAAGCAGGCACCCGGCGGATACCGCAGTCAGGGCGAGTGGTTCCACAAGTCCCGCCGTCTGACGACCCTGGAACACCGCCTGGACATCGCCCGCGCTGAGCGTGAGGCCGGTGTCGTGCACGTCGTACGCGGCGGCCGGCGCTTCCTCAACAAACGTCACAACCTCGAAGCCGCCCAGCTCACCGCCGAGCAGTGGCGTGGGCGGTGGGAAGCCGAACGGTGGTTCCTCGCCGCCGACGGCGAGTCCGGCAAACGCTTCGGCAACGAGACCATCCGCGTCACCCCGGATGGCGAGGTCAGCATCAAGCTGCCCGCCCCGCTCGCCCACGTGGCCAACAGCAGGCACGGCCGGTACGTCCTCGCCACCCGCGTGCAGTTCCAGCACCGGGGAGCCGAGTGGCGCGACCGGATCGAAGACAACCGGGCCGTGGCCTACCGTATCCACCTGGACGTGGAGCGGGGCCGCTGGTACCTGACAGCGTCGTGGACACGGCCCGTTGTCCAGACGATCCCGCTTCAGACGGCGCGGTCCGAGGGCATGGTCGGCGTGGACACCAACGCCGACCACTTCGCCGCCTACCGGCTCGACCGGCACGGCAACCCGGTCGGCGACCCCAAGCGGTTCTTCTACGACCTGTCCGGCAGCGCAGACCACCGTGACGCCCAGATACGGCACGCCATCAGCCAGTTGCTGCACTGGGCCGACCGGTGCGGCGTCAAAGCCATCGGCCTGGAGAACCTGGACTTCGCCGCCGAGAAGACCCGCGAGAAGCACGGCAGACGTAAGCGCTTCCGGCAGCTCATCTCCGGCATCCCCACCGGCAAGCTCAAGGCCCGGCTCGTGTCCATGGCGTCCGAACACGGCCTGTCGATCGTTGCCGTGGACCCGGCGTACACATCGATGTGGGGCAATCAGCACTGGAAGAAGCCCCTCAGCTCGAAGAAACGAAAGATGTCCCGTCATGATGCCGCCGGCATCGCGATCGGGCGACGCGCCCTCGGGCACCCGATCCGGCGACGGACGGCACCGCCCCCGCAGCACCAGAGCGATACTGCGGGGCATCGGACCGCCCAGGCCGGACCAGGCGCACGAGGGCGTGAGGGAACCCGCCCACCCGTCACGGAGCGTGCACACGATGCACGCAGCCGGACGGGGACACAGCGAACGCGGGAGACCAGCGCATCCAACACCGTTCGGGATGCGCGCAGTTCCGGGAGCTGGCAGCAAATGCCACTCCTGAACACTGTTTAGGAACGGTGAGGGAAGCCGGTACTTCGGCCTGTTCCACCGCTGCGATACAGGTGAGTTGCGTGCCATACAGGCTTAGGTCCCGTATGCCCGTGACGCGTCCGCCGCTACCGTGGGGACCAGGCAATATCCGCCCTCTCAGGGGCGGGGCCGGGTGAGCAA
>NZ_JBXVPZ010000646.1:0-4252 GCF_057961495.1 Streptomyces sp. P5F9
CCCACGCACCCGCACCCGCCCCCAAACCGCACCTGGCAAACGCGTAGGCGCCCCGCAACTCCCGAATTGTCACTACCGCCGCTTACTGTCGAAGCATGGAAGGCACCGCAGGCACCACAGGTACGCACACAGCAGCACCCCACCCCTACGACCCGACGTCAGTCGACCGCTGGGCAACCGAGCCCGACAAACGCCCCGGCCGCACCGCCTTCCAACGCGACCGCGCCCGAATTCTCCACTCCGCCGCCCTACGACGGCTCGCCGGCAAAACCCAGGTCGTCACCCCAGGGACCCGCAGCCAGGCCTGGGACGCCAGCCCCCGCACCCGCCTGACCCACTCCCTGGAGTGCGCCCAGGTAGGCCGCGAACTCGGCGCAGCCCTCGGCTGCGACCCGGACCTGGTCGAAGCGGCCTGCCTCTCCCACGACCTGGGACACCCACCCTTCGGCCACAACGGCGAACAGGCACTCAACGAATTCGCCGACGACTGCGGCGGCTTCGAGGGCAACGCGCAATCCCTCAGACTCCTCACCCGCATCGAACCGAAGCGCTTCGTAAGAAGCGACACGACAGGTGAGATGGTGAGCGTCGGCCTCAACCTCACCCGTGCCGCCCTCGACGCCGCCACCAAGTACCCCTGGCCGCGCGGAGGGCACCCCACCGACCCCAAGTCCCCCAAGTTCGGCGTCTACGAGGACGACAGACCCGTCTTCGACTGGGTCCGCAAGGGCGCCCCCGGCACGCGCACGTGCTTCGAGGCCCAGGTGATGGACTGGTCGGACGACGTGGCGTACTCGGTGCATGACGTCGAGGACGGCCTGCACGCGGGCCACATCGACCCCAACTGCCTGCACGCCGAACCGGAACGCCAGGAGATCTTCCAGGTGGCCATCGGCCGCTACGTCCCCGCGGACACGGCCCCTGACGAACTCGCCGAGGCACTGGACCGGCTCCAGAACCAGCCGTGGTGGCCGCACGGCTACGACGGTTCGGCCGTCGCGCAGGCCCGCCTCAAGGACGCCACCAGCCAGCTCATCGGCCGCTTCTGCCTGGCCGCCGAGTCCGCCACGCGCGCGGCGTACGGCACCGGCCGCCTCACCCGCTACGACGCCGAACTCGTCGTACCGCACGAGGCACGGCTGGAGTGCGCGGTCCTCAAGGCGGTCGCCGACCGGTACGTGATGCAGCGCGCGGAGCAGGAGCGCATCCGCGCCGACGAGCGCATCGTGGTCGCCGAACTCGCCGAGGTGCTCACGAGCCGCGCCCCGGACGGTCTGGAGCCGCAGTTCCGCGCCCAGTTCGACGAGGCGCCCGACGACCGTGCCCGCAAACGTGTGATCGTCGATCAGATCGCGTCACTCACGGACGCGTCGGCGCGGTCTCTTCACGCGCATCTCACGTCGCTGGGGCACAGTGACGCGAAACAAGCCCGAATGTGACCCTCCGTGGCCTGATCGGGCCACACCCCCTTCCCCCATCACACTGCGTGCGGGACGCTCGCATATGGCGGCACCCTTACGAGGAGGCATCAAGTGGTCGACGCGGATCAGACGTTCGTCATCATCGGAGGAGGCCTGGCCGGCGCCAAGGCGGCCGAGACGCTCCGAGCGGAGGGCTTCACGGGCCGCGTGATACTGATCTGCGACGAACGCGACCACCCGTACGAGCGCCCGCCGCTGTCCAAGGGCTACCTCCTCGGTAAGGAGGAGCGCGACAGCGTCTTCGTCCACGAACCCGCCTGGTACGCGCAGAACGACATCGAGCTGCACCTCGGCCAGACCGTCGACGCCATCGACCGTACGGCGAAGACGGTCCGCTTCGGGGACGACGGCACCCTGGTCCGCTACGACAAGTTGCTCATCGCCACCGGCTCCGAGCCCCGCCGCCTCGACATCCCGGGCACGGACCTCGCGGGCGTCCACCACCTGCGCCGCCTCTCGCACGCCGAGCGCCTCAAGAACGTTCTCGCGTCCCTGGGCCGGGACAACGGCCATCTGGTGATCGCCGGCGGCGGCTGGATCGGCCTGGAGGTCGCGGCGGCGGCCCGGGAGTACGGCGCCGAGGTCACCGTCGTGGAACCGTCCCAGACGCCGCTGCACGGCGTCCTCGGCCCCGAACTCGGCCAGCTCTTCGCCGACCTGCACGCCGAGCACGGCGTGCGCTTCCACTTCGGCGCCAGGCTCACCGAGATCATCGGCCAGGACGGCATGGTGCTCGCCGCCCGCACCGACGACGGCGAGGAGCACCCCGCGCACGACGTCCTCGCGGCGATCGGCGCGGCCCCGCGCACCGTGCTCGCCGAGGCGGCGGGACTGGAGCTGGCCGACCGCGCGCACGGCGGCGGCATCGCCGTCGACGAACGGCTGCGCACCTCCGACCCCGACATCTACGCGGCCGGCGATGTGGCCGCCTTCCACCACGCCCTCTTCGACACCCGCCTGCGGGTGGAGCACTGGGCGAACGCCCTCAACGGCGGTCCGGCTGCGGCCCGCGCGATGCTCGGCAAGGACGTCACCTACGACCGCGTGCCCTATTTCTTCTCCGACCAGTACGACTTGGGTATGGAGTACTCCGGCTGGGCGCCCCCGGGCTCCTACGACGAAGTGGTGATCCGGGGAGACGCGGGCAAGCGCGAGTTCATCGCCTTCTGGATGAAGGAGGGCCGTGTGCTGGCCGGGATGAACGTGAATGTGTGGGACGTCACAGAACCCATCCAGCAGCTCATCCGCTCCCGGGCACAGGTGGACACCGAGGCCCTTGCGGACCCACACGTTCCACTGGACAGCCTGGGCGTCTGAACCGTCTCGTCGTCACTGCTGTCAGTCGGGCCCCGTAGAATTCACGCGTGGCAGGACGGATCAACGACGAGGACGTGAAGGCTGTTCGGGACGCGGTCCCGATCGACGCCGTGGTGTCCGAGTACCTCCAGCTGCGGAACGCGGGCGGCGGCAACCTCAAGGGTCTCTGCCCCTTCCACGACGAGAAGTCGCCGTCCTTCCAGGTCAGCCCCAGCAAGGGTCTCTTCCACTGCTTCGGCTGCCAGGAGGGCGGCGACACCATCACGTTCGTGATGAAGGTCGACCACCTCACGTTCTCCGAGTCGGTCGAGCGTCTGGCCGCCCAGGCCGGCATCACGCTGCGGTACGAGGAGGGCGGGTACAACCCCGCCAACCAGCGCGGCGAGCGCATCCGCCTGGTCGAGGCCCACAAGGTCGCCGCCGACTACTACATGGAGCAGCTCGCCGTCAGCCCCGAGGCGGACACCGGCCGCAAGTTCCTCGCCGAGCGCGGCTTCGACCAGTCCGCCGCCGAGCACTTCTCCGTCGGCTACAGCCCGCAGGGCTGGGACCACCTCACCCGCTTCCTCCGCGGCAAGGGCTTCACCGACAAGGAGATCCTCCTCTCCGGCCTCGCCCAGGAGGGCCGCCGCGGCCCCATCGACCGCTTCCGCGGCCGCCTGATGTGGCCGATCCGCGACATCGGCGGCGAGGTCGTCGGCTTCGGCGCCCGCAAGCTCTACGAGTCGGACAACGGCCCGAAGTACCTCAACACGCCCGACACCGCGATCTACAAGAAGTCGCAGGTCCTCTACGGCATCGACCTCGCCAAGAAGGACATTGCCAAGTCGTCCCGCGCGGTCGTCGTCGAGGGCTACACGGACGTCATGGCCTGCCACCTCGCCGGAGTCACCACCGCCATCGCCACCTGCGGCACGGCCTTCGGCGGCGACCACATCAAGATCCTCCGCAGGCTGCTGATGGACAACGGCAGCGCGCGCGTGATCTTCACCTTCGACGGCGACGCGGCCGGCCAGAAGGCGGCCCTGCGCGCCTTCGAGGACGACCAGAAGTTCGCCGCCGAGACGTACATCGCGATCGCCCCGGACAACATGGACCCCTGCGAGCTGCGCCTCGCCAAGGGCGACGAAGCGGTCGCCGACCTGGTCGAACCCCGCACCCCGCTCTTCGAGTTCGCGCTCCGCCAGATCGTCGTCCGCTATGACCTCGACACCCCCGCCGGCCGCGCCTCCGCCTTGGACGAGGCCGCCCCGATCGTCGCCCGCATCAAAAACAGCGGCGCCCAGCACGAGGTCGCCGTCCAACTCGCCGGCATGCTCGGCATCCTCGACACCCAGTTCGTGGTCAAGCGCGTTGCCCAGCTGGCCCGTTGGGCCCGCGACCGAGGCGGCAAGGGTCCGGCGCCGACCCGAGGCGGACAACAGCACCAGCCGTACGACACCACCCCCCGCACC
>NZ_JBXVPZ010000647.1:0-4247 GCF_057961495.1 Streptomyces sp. P5F9
CGAGGAACTCGCCGGCCACCCCCTCACCGGCGCCCGCGTCGCAGACGTCGGCGCGGGCACCGGCATCGCGACCGCCCTGCTGCACGCCCGCGGCGCCGAGGTGATCGCGATCGAACCCGGCGACGGCATGGCGGCCCAGTTCAGCCGGACCCTCCCCGACGTCCCGATCGTCCGGGGCAACGGCAACGCCCTCCCCCTCACCGACCACTCCGTCGACTTCCTCACCTACGCCCAGGCCTGGCACTGGACCGACACCAGCCGCTCGGTCCCGGAAGCGCTCCGCGTACTGCGCCCGGGCGGTGCACTCGCCCTGTGGTGGAACACCGGCGCTGTCGACGTGCCGTGGATCGCGGAGCAGTCGGAACGCATCAGGATCCACTTCGGCATCGACCGCGTCGTGGAGCAGAACGGCAGCGGTGTGCGTGCCGCGCTGGCCGACCCCACCGGCCGCCTCGACTTCGCCCACCGCAGGGTCCGCTGGAGCCGCCACGTTCCGATCGACACCCACCTGGCCAACATCGGCAGCCACTCGGCCTTCCTCGTCCACGACAAGGCGAGCACGAACGCCTTCCTGACCGAGGAGCGGGACCACCTACGAACCGTCTTCCCGGACGAGCTGGTGGAGGAGACCTACGTCGTGGAACTCGTCGTAACCCGCACGCCATGACCCCCTGACGACCACCCCGCCAGGCGTCCGGCGCCCACCGAGTCACCCCGTCACGGGGCCGGCAGCCACCAACTCACCCCGTCACGTGTCCGGCGCCCGCCGCGGCACCACGCACGGCTCCGGCCTGGGGGCTCAACGGTGGGTGGTCGAGCGCGCGTTCGCCCACCTGCACTGGTTCCGCCGACTTCGAATTCGTTGGGAGATACGCGATGACATCCACGAGGCGTTCCTCATCCTCGGCTGCGCTCTGAATCTGCTGGCGGCGCCTGAAATCGCTGCGCTAACACTTCCCAGCGGCGGTTGAAGTCAGCGGCGCCTCAGTCCCGTTCGGTCGTTGCGGAGCGGGCCCGAGGCCAGACCTGTGAACCCGACGCCAACGAGCATGACGGCACAGGCGACGACGGTGACGGTGGCGCCCTGAAGGTCGACGAGCGCACCGAGCACGTTGTTCATGAGCAACAGGGCCACGCTCTGCACGAGTACCAGCACCGCCTGGATCCGCGACAAGTGGGAGTCGGGTGATGACGCGAGAACCAGAGGCGCGATGTGCGCGGAGAACGTCCCGTTACCGACCCCCACGACCAGGCCGGCGGCGACGGCTACGGTCGCGCTGGGGGAGAGACCGAGCGCGAGGACGCCCCCACCCGCCAGGACCAGCGCGCTCGCCGCCATCAGACCAGGCCGCCCCAGCGGCCCGCGCTTCACCACCACCAGGGTGACCGCCACCATGCCCACGCCCTGCGCTCCGAGCACCAGCCCGGCAGTTCCCGCGCCCCACTCCTCCTCGCGTGCGAGCAAGGGGACCAGCAGGGACAGCACGGGCAGCAGGAAACCGGCCGCTGCCCCGGTGAGCCACAGTCCCGGGCGCAGCACAGGATGGGAGAAGGCCACCCGTACCCCGCTCAAGGCTTCCTTGAGGAGACCGTCCGTCTTCGGGGCCGGAGGCACGTCGTGCTGGGGGCGGACGACGGTCAGGACAACCAGGGTGAAGGCGAAGGTGACCGCGTTGACGAAAGCGGCGCCCGCGAACCCGGCCAGGCCGACGAGCACGCCAGCTAGCGGACCGCCTCCCATGTTGATCACCTGGCCGCCGACCTGTCTGAGGGACAACGCGCGAGGCAACTGGGCCTTGGCTACCAGTCGGCGGGGCATAGAGCCCGAGGCCGGTAGATAGAACGCGTCGACGACACCGACCGCAATGCCTGTTGCGATGAGCAACAAGGGCGGGGCTCCCAGGGAGTAGGCGACGGCCGCGAGAGTGAGCGAGAAGATCAGCATCGCCGCGTCGCCGGTGATCAGCACGCGGCGTGCGCTGACGCGGTCGCTGACCGCTCCTCCGACGAGGAGGAGCAGGACGCGGGGCAGCGTGATCGCGCTCAGGGCCAGCCCCGCGATGCTCCCGCCGTACTCGCTGGCCGCCCAGCCGAGGGCGAAGTAGAAGACCGCATTGCCCACGAGCGACACCAGGATGCCGACGAGCCACAGCTTGTAGGCCCGAGGCAGCCGGTCTTGGCCTTGCCTCTCGTCGCATGCCTCCGGGACCGGGACGCCACTGGCTTCCACAGCCTCCTCGGCCGCCTCACCACTGGCCGCCATTGGGCACCCCCCGATTGATTCGACTGATGACGGTGACCACGGCGCCGACGGTGCCACACGGCACTGACATCGGGCCCGCTTGTCGTGGTGCCCGCCTCGGGGCAACTGCTGTAGACCGCTGAAGCTTTACTCGCTCCGGTCAACCATCAGGACTATTTCGTTAGGAGTTCTTAGGGCGTGCAGATCTTTAACTCGTGGCTTTCTGTGTGGTGGTTCGTTGGTCTGGTGTGAGCGGGTTGGAAGAGCAACGGGCTGTGCTGGCAGCCAAGTTCGGGGCGATTCTGCCGCACCTCGACGAGCGGCAGCGTCGCCTGCTGATAGGTGCGGAGGCCCAGTCGCTGGGGCACGGCGGGATCAGAGCGGTTGCCCGCGCCGCCGGTGTCCGTGAGGCCAGGGTGTCTGCCGGAATACGCGAACTCGCCTCCGGAGAGGCCCCGTTGGGACGCATCCGACGGCCCGGCGCCGGCCGCAAACGCGTCGCCGAGCGGAACCCAGCCGTCCGCACAGCGCTTCTCACACTGGTCGAGCCCGACGTCCGCGGGGATCCCATGTCCCCGCTGCGCTGGACCACCAAATCCACCCGCAAGCTCGCCGAGGAACTGACCCGGCAAGGCCACCGGATCTGCGCGGACACGGTGGGCGACCTCCTGCGCGAGGAGGGCTTCAGCCTGCAGAGCAACGCCAAGACCCTGGAAGGCAGGCAGCAATCCCGACCGGGACGCCCAGTTCCACTACCTCAACGAACAGGCCCGCGACCACCAGGACGGCGGGGCCCCGGTGATCAGTGTGGACACGAAGAAGAAGGAGCTGGTCGGCTCGTTCAAGAACAACGGCCGTGAATGGGAGCCGAGAGGCGAGCCGGTGCGGGTCGATACCCACGACTTCCCCGACCGCGAGCTGGGCAGAGCGGTGCCCTACGGCATCTATGACGTCGCCGCGAACACCGGCTGGGTCAACGTGGGCACCGACCACGACACCGCCGCGTTCGCCGTCGAATCCATCCGCCGCTGGTGGAACAGCGCCGGGCGGAGCGCCTATCCCGCGGCCGGCCGGCTGCTGATCACCGCCGACGCGGGCGGCTCCAACGGCTATCGCACCCGCACCTGGAAGACCGAACTCGCCCGATTCGCCGCCGAGTCCGGCCTGACGATCACCGTCTGCCACCTGCCTCCCGGAACATCGAAGTGGAACCGGATCGAGCACCGGCTGTTCTCCCACATCACCATGAACTGGCGGGGCAGGCCCCTGACCAGCCACGAAGTCATCGTCGAGAGCATCGCCGCGACCACCACCAAGACCGGCCTGAGAGTGCATGCCGAGCTCGACACCAACCCCTACCCCACTGGCATCCAGGTCAGCGACGACGAGATCGCCGCCCTGCCGATCACACGCCACCGCTTCCACGGCGACTGGAACTACACCCTCCACCCCCAGCATCCGATAGACGCGGCGACGACCGACAGCACCTCGGCCCAGGCCTCGGCGGGCAGTCCGCCCCGCCTCACGCGGTATTCGCTGCAGGACCCAGAACTGACCGGGATGACCCGCCAACAGCTCAACGAGCTCATCGACGCCCTGACCCCCGCACTGGAGGTTCAACGTGAGTACGTGCTCCGTGCACGCCGCGGTCACGAGCGCCTGGTGGCCCCCGGCACAGGCGCAAAAGCCAAGCTCACTCCAGCGGACCGGATTCTGGTCACGGTGCTCCACCTGCGCAAACTCGCCACCATGGACCTCCTCGGCCAGCTCTTCGGCGTCACCGCCATGACCATCAGCCGCGCGAAACAGGAAGTCCACCCCCTCCTCCAAGCACACGGCCACCCCGTCCGCACCTCCACCGCCCGCCTCCGCACACCAGCAGACGTCGCGACGTTCCTCGCTCTCGACACCGCCAAGACCAAGGTCAAGAAGACAAGTTAAAGATCTGCACGCCCTTAGGGGCGCGGGGCTGTACCGATATGCGGCTCCGCCGCGCCCCTAAGGG
>NZ_JBXVPZ010000648.1:0-4241 GCF_057961495.1 Streptomyces sp. P5F9
CCCTTTGTGACCTGCCCCAATTCCCCGCACGACCGTTGACCCGCGCAAACCCCACCCGCGATGTTCGGCCGCATGACACCCCTGAACAGACGAGGTTTCGTCGCGGCCGCCGCCGGTGCCGCCGCGGCAGCCGTAGCCATGAGCCCGGATTCCGCCGTAGCCCTGAGTCAGGAACAAAACCACACGAACATGAATGAAATGAACTTCTCGAACAAAGACGACTTCGCAGCCGCCGACAAGGGATTCATCGCCGAACTGAAACCCGGGGTCGTCAAGAACGCGGCCGGAGAAGTCGTCTGGGACAACGACGCCTACGCCTTCCTCAAAGGCAACGCTCCGAAGAGCGTCAACGCCAGTCTCTGGCGTATGTCTCAACTCACCCGGAAACAGGGGCTGTTCAAGGTAACCGACCGGATCTATCAGGTCCGCGGACTCGACCTCTCCAACATGACGATCGTCGAGGGCGACACCGGCGTGATCGTGATCGACCCGCTGATCTCGGCCGAAACCGCCGCCGCAGCACTGCAGTTGTACCGGGACCACGTCGCCGACAAAGAAGTGACCGGCCTCATCTACACGCACCCGCACGTCGATCACTACGGCGGCTGCCGTGGCGTCCTCCCCAACGGTGCCGGTGACGTGCCGATCATCGCGCCCGAGGGTTTCATGGAGCACGCGGTCTCGGAGAACGTGTACGCAGGGACGGCGATGACCCGCCGTTCCATCTACATGTACGGCGCCCAACTCCCCAAGGGCCCTGCCACGCATGTCGGTTGTGGGCTCGGGCAGAACATCTCCACAGGGACGATCGGGCTTCTCGAACCCACCCGGTACGTCTCGACGACCGGGCAACGGCTCACCGTCGACGGTGTCGTCATGGAGTTCCAGATGACGCCGGGGACGGAGGCGCCCGCCGAGATGAACTTCCTGTTCCCCGATCTCCTTGCCGTCTGCATGGCCGAGAACGCCACGCACACGATGCACAACATCATCACGCTGCGCGGCGCCCAGGTCCGGGACGCGAAGGAGTGGGCGGCGTATCTGACCGAGTCGATCGGGCTCTACGACGGTCAGGTGGACGTCGCGTTCGCTTCGCATCACTGGCCGACGTGGGGGAACGATGAGATCGTCGGGCTGCTCGAAGCGCAGCGGGACTTGTATGCGTACATGCATGACCAGACCTTGCGGATGCTCAACTCGGGGCTCACGGCCCGGGAAATCGCGGAGGATTTCCAACTGCCGCCCGCGCTCGCGGAGGTGTGGGCGAACCGGGGTTATTACGGGTCGATCAGCCATAACGTGAAGGGTGTTTATCAGCGGTACATGGGCTGGTTCGACGCCAATCCGGCTCATCTTTGGGAGCATCCGCCGGTCGCGGAGGCGAAGCGGTATGTCAAAGCGTTGGGAGGTCCGGAATCCGCCCTGTCGAAAGCCCGGGCATTCGTCCGTGACGGCGATCTCCGTTTCGCCGCCACTCTCCTCAACCATTGTGTATTCGCCGAGCCCGATCGGAAGCAGCCCAAGGAACTCCTCGCGCAGGTCTATGAAAAGCTGGCGTACGCGACGGAGAACGCGGTGTGGCGGAACTTCTATCTCACGGGTGCGATGGAGTTGCGGGAGGGGGTGAAGGCGCCTTCGTCCACCTCCGACAGTACGGATGTGAAAGCGGCTCTCTCCGTCGGTCAGCTCATCGATGCCATGTCGGTGCGGGTCGACGGGCCCAGGGCGTGGGATCTCGATCTCGCCATCGACTGGTATCTGCCGGGGCAGAGCACCACGTACTGGCATCTGCGGTTGAAGAACGGTGTGTTGACGCGTACGTCGGGTGCCTCGCCCAGCCCCTCCGCCGGGCTGACGCTCACCATGAACAGGGTGCAGTTGTTGGAGCTGTTGGCCGGGAAGGGGTTGGGGGCGATTCAGGTGTCCGGGGATGTCACGTTGCTGACCACGTTGTTCTCGGTGATCGTGACTCCTGTGGCGGACTTCAACATCGTTACGCCATAGGGCTACTTGGGGCTGTCGTCCTCGCCTACGTGGTGCACGCGGACGAGGTTGGTAGAGCCGGCGACTCCGGGCGGGGAGCCGGCCGTGATGACGACGATGTCGCCTTTCTGGCAGCGGCCGTACTTGAGGAGGAGTTCGTCGACCTGGTCGACCATGGCGTCGGTGGAGTCGACGTGGGGGCCGAGGATGGTCTCCACGCCCCAGGTGAGGTTGAGCTGGGAGCGGGTGGCCGGGTCGGGGGTGAAGGCCATGACGGGGATGGGCGAGCGGTAGCGGGAGAGGCGGCGGACGGTGTCGCCGGACTGGGTGAAGGCGACGAGGAACTTCGCGCCGAGGAAGTCGCCCATCTCGGCGGCCGCTCGGGCTACGGCGCCGCCCTGGGTGCGGGGCTTGTTGCGTTCGGTCAGCGGGGGCAGGCCCTTGGCGAGGATGTCCTCCTCGGCGGCTTCGACGATGCGGGCCATGGTGGTGACGGTGGCGATGGGGTATTTGCCGACGCTGGTCTCGCCGGAGAGCATCACCGCGTCCGTGCCGTCGATGACGGCGTTCGCGACGTCTGAGGCTTCCGCGCGCGTGGGGCGGGAGTTCTCGATCATCGAGTCGAGCATCTGGGTGGCGACGATGACCGGTTTGGCGTTGCGCTTGGCGAGTTTGATGGCGCGCTTCTGGACGATCGGGACCTGTTCGAGGGGCATTTCGACGCCGAGGTCGCCGCGGGCGACCATGATGCCGTCGAAGGCGGCGACGATGTCGTCGATGGCCTCGACCGCCTGGGGTTTTTCGACCTTGGCGATGACGGGGAGGCGGTGGCCTTCCTCGTCCATGATGCGGTGGACGTCGTCGATGTCCTTGCCGCTGCGGACGAAGGAGAGGGCGATGACGTCGAAGCCGGTGCGCAGGGCCCAGCGGAGGTCGGCCTCATCCTTGTCGGAGAGGGCCGGGACGGACACGGCGACTCCGGGGAGGTTCAGGCCTTTGTGGTCGGAGACCATGCCGCCTTCGACGACCTTGGTGTGGACGCGGGGGCCGTCGACGGCGGTGACTTCGAGGCAGACCTTGCCGTCGTCGACGAGGATGCGTTCGCCGGTGGTGACGTCGGTGGCGAGGCCGGCGTAGGTGGTGCCGCAGGTCTGGCGGTCGCCTTCGGCGCCTTCTTCGACGGTGATGGTGAAGGTGTCTCCGCGTTCAAGGAGTACGGGTCCTTCGGTGAAGCGGCCGAGTCGGATCTTCGGGCCTTGAAGGTCGGCGAGCATTCCGACGCTGCGGCCGGTCTCCTCGGAGGCCTTTCGGACGCGCTGGTAGCGCTCCTCGTGTTCGGCGTGGGTGCCGTGGCTGAGGTTGAAGCGGGCTACGTCCATTCCGGCTTCGACCAGGGCTTTGATCTGGTCGTACGAGTCGGTGGCGGGGCCCAATGTACAGACGATTTTTGCTCGGCGCATGTTTCGAGCCTAGGCCTTACCGGCGGGTAGGGAATTGGCCGTGCATGACTACTCAACAACCTTTGGGTGAAGGGTTATTGACAAGGCTTGAATGTGCGGCGGGGTGCTCCAATGAGCGTTCGAATCGTCGAATTGCGGATGCATGTCAAAGGCGCGGGGGTGCCATCGTGAAGCGTGCGTTGACCTGGGCGTAGACGTGTTGCCGTTGGGGTTCGAGGTCGAGGGGGGCGGCGGTGTCCTCGGCGGCCGCGCCGGCGAGGGACATGGAGCGCATACGGCGCTGGGGGGTGCCGTAGGTCTCGGCGTTCTCGGCGCCGATGTCGGCGAGTTCGACGAGGGCGGCGAGGGTCGTCCCCAGTGCTTCGGCGTATTCGCGGGCGCGTTGGACGGCTTCGTGGACGGCTTGTTGGCGGGCCTGGCGGTGGACGGGTGAGTCGGGGCGCAGGGCCCACCAGGGGCCGTCGACGCGGGTGAGGTCGAGGTCGGCGAGGCGGGTGGTGAGTTCGCCGAGGGCGGTGAAGTCGGTGAGTTCGGCGGTGACGTTGACTCTGCCGTGGTAGCGGTGGACGCGTTCGCCGCGGCCGTGTTTGGTGAGTTCGGGGGTGATGGAGAAGCCGCCGGTCTCCAGGCGTTCGACTGCTTCGCCGTAGCTTTTGACGAGGTCGAGGACGGTGGCGTTGCGGCGGGTGAGGTCGTCGAGGGCGGTGCGGCGGTCGGTGCCGCGGGCGGCGACGGTGATGCCGATGCGGGCGATCTCGGGGTCGACTTCGAGGCGGGCCTCACCGCGGACGGCGATGC
>NZ_JBXVPZ010000649.1:0-4216 GCF_057961495.1 Streptomyces sp. P5F9
CACCAGACACACCGCTCCACTCCCGGTACGCGGCCACAGCCGTCGGCAGGGTCGGGAAGATGTGGTCCGTGCCGACCGAGTCCGCCAGGCCGTACGCCTCCAGGTCGGTGAGGAGGTCCTGTTTGACCCGGGCGAGGGCGAACACGACGCCCCGCTGGGCGAGTTCGCGGCGGAGTTCGTCGACCGCGTCCAGGGCGGTGATGTCGACCTCGACATTGGCCTCGGCGTTGAGGACGAACCAGCGGACGGGGACTGCCTGTTGGGCTACGGCGGCCAGGGCGCGGCGGCGGAAGTTCTCCGCGTTGGCGAAGAAGAGCGGTGAGTCGTAGCGGTAGACGAGCAGGCCGGGGATCGTGCGGGCCTGCGGATAGTCGTCCACGTCGTGCATGCCGGCGACACCGGGAACCAGGCCCTCGACGGCGTCGTGCGGACGGGCCACCCGGGTGAGGAGTTCGGCCACCGACAGGCCCACGGCGACGATCACGCCGTAGAGGATGTCCAGGGCCAGCACTCCGGTCAAACAGCCCAGGGCCAGGAGGAGTTCGCGGCGGCGGAAGGTGGCCAGGCGGTGGAAGCCGGTGAGGTCGATCATGCGGACGGCGGCGTAGACGACGAGGGCGCCGAGGACCGCCGAGGGGGTGCGGGTGAGCAGGGGGCTCAGGAAGAGGAGGACCGAGAGGACGAGCGCTCCGGCGATCAGTGAGTACGCCTGGCTGCGGGCGCCCGCCGAGGAGGCCAGCGCGGTGCGGCTGGCGCTGCTGCTCACCGGGAAGCCGTGGAGGACGCCGGCGCCGAGATTGGCCGCGCCCAGCGCCAGGAACTCCTGGCCGGCGTCCAGGCCGGGGCCGTCGTCCTCCTCGCCGCCGGTGAAGGCGCGGGCGGTGAGGATGAAGTCCGTGTAGGCGACGAGCAGGACGCCGAGTGCGGGCAGGACCAGGTGGGGGAGTTGGGCGAGGTCGGGCAGGCCGATCGTGGGAAGTCCCGCCGGGACGTGGCCGATCACCTTGATGCCGTAGCGGTCGTCGAGGCCGAGGGCGGCCACGGCTGCCGTGCCCAGCACCACGGCCAGCAGCGGGCCGGGCACCATCCGGGACAGACGCGCCGCCGTGAACAGGAACGCGAGCGTGACGGCGGCGAACAGGAGGGTGGGCGGGTGGAGTTGGCCCAAGTGCCGTAGGAACGACCAGAGTTGGGGGAAGAATGCCGAACCCGTCGTCGACACCCCGGTGAGCTTGGGGAGTTGGTCCACGATCATGATCAGGGCCACGCCCGCCAAGTAGCCGATCAGGACCGGGCGGGAGAGGAGATCGGCTACGAAGCCGAGCCGTACCGCCCATGCGGCGAGGCACAACAGGCCGACCGTGACCGCGAGGGCGGCGGCGAGGGTGGCGTAGCGGGCCGGGTCGCCAGCGGCGAGCGGGCCTACGACCGTCGCCGTCATCAGCGCGGTCGTCGATTCGGGGCCGACCGAGAGGAGCCGGGACGAGCCCAGTACGGCGTACAGGGCGAGCGCGGGGAGGATCGCCCACAGTCCGGCGACCGGCGGGAGGCCGGCCACCCCGGCATACGCCATCACCTGCGGGACGAGGTACGCGGCGACCGTGACACCGGCCAGCAGATCACCGCGCAGCCACGCGCGCCGGTATCCGGCCAGCGCGGCGATTCCGGGCGTCAGGCGCCGCCACTTCAGGACGCGTCCGCCCGGGCTGGGGGACATGGTGCTCCTCGGCCCGACCGGCTCAGAGGCTCGCCGCGTGGTCCGGGACGAAGGTCTGCAGGTCGCGCGGCGGGCGCTCGTAGCCGGTGGACGGCGGGCGGGGCGGGAGTTCGAGGACCGGGGGCGACACCTCGCGGTAGGGGAGGGAGCCGAGGAGGTGGGCGATCATGTTCAGGCGGGCCCGGCGCTTGTCGTCGCTCTCGACGACGTACCACGGGGCCTCCGAGACGTCGGTGTGCACCAGCATCTCGTCCTTCGCCCGCGAGTACGCCTCCCAGTGGGTGAGGGACTCCAGGTCCATCGGCGACAGCTTCCAGCGGCGCAGCGGATCGTCCAGCCGGCGGCGGAAGCGCTCCTCCTGGACGTCGTCGCTCACCGAGAACCAGTACTTGCGCAGCACGATCCCGTCCTCGACCAGCATCCGCTCGAAGATGGGGCACTGGCGTAGGAAGAGCTGGTACTCCTCCTTGGTGCAGAAGCCCATCACGCGCTCGACGCCGGCCCGGTTGTACCAGCTGCGGTCGAACAGGACGATCTCCCCGGCGGCCGGCAGATGCTCGACGTAGCGCTGGAAGTACCACTGGGTGCGCTGGCGGTCGGTCGGCTTCGGCAGCGCGGCGATCCGGGCGACACGCGGGTTGAGGTGCTCGGAGACGCGCTTGATGGTGCCGCCCTTGCCCGCCGCGTCCCGGCCCTCGAAGACCACGACCAGGCGGGTGCCCTCGGCCCGCACCCACTCCTGGAGCTTCACCAACTCCGTCTGCAGACGCAGCAGTTCGGTCTCGTACTTCGCGCGCGGCAGCTTCGTCGCCTTCTTGCCGGCCATGCTGCCTCAACCCCTCGATGACGTGCGCGGTTCCCTGTGTCCAAGGTCGAACACCTGGACAGCACCGTACTGACCGGCGGAGGAGCGCGCACCCCGGATGCCTGCTCCGGATGCGTGCTCTGCCGGGTTTGCGCCGGACGGCAGCGGCAACCCGGACTGTGTGACAGCCATGACCACGCAACAGGAGCTCGTCCGGTTTCTGGAGGACCGCTTCGCCTGCGCACAGGCCTGCACCGAGTGTGCGCGGGCCTGCGTGCTGCGGGTCAGCCGCTCCGATCCGGACGCCACCGACCACGAGGCACTCGTACGACGCAAGGCGCTGTTGTGCGCGGAGGTGTGCGACGCGACCTGCCGGATGCTGGCCGAGCAGAACCTCCAGGACGAGTCCGCCCTGCGCCTCCAGGCCAAGTGGTGCCTGCTCGTCTGCCTGGAGTGCGCGCAGGTCCTCGACGCGCAGCCGGGCGCCGAGGCGGACGCGGAGACGTGCCGGGACTGCGCGCGGGCGTGCACGGAGTTCATGGCCACGCTGAACTGAAGTCCGTGGCTGTGCTGACCTGAAGCCCACGGCCACCCTGAACTGACGGGCGCCTACGGCCTCTTCAGGGGCATTGCCGCCTCGCCATTCCCTATTTCTGGAACACGTTCTACGGTGTGCGCCGTCAGGACCGGCCTTGGGGAGCCTGGAGGCGCCGTGCATCTCGAATACACGCCCGAGCAGCAGCGGCTGCGCACCGAACTGCGCGCCTACTTCGCCGAGTTGGTGCCCGACCACGCCTACTCGCGCTACGACGACCCGGCCGCCCAGAAGCGCTTCTACCGCGAGACGATCCGCCGGCTCGGCACGGACGGCTGGCTCGGCGTCGGCTGGCCCGAGGAGTACGGCGGGCGCGGGCTGACGCCGATGGAGCAGTTCATCTTCTTCGACGAGGCCGCGCAGGCGGGCGTGCCGCTGCCGCTGATGGCGCTGAACACCGTCGGCCCGACGATCATGCAGTTCGGCACCGACGAGCAGAAGGCGTACTTCCTCCCGAAGATCCTCGCCGGCGAGATCGACTTCGCGATCGGCTACAGCGAGCCCGAGGCCGGCACGGATCTGGCCGCCTTGAAGACGCGGGCCGTACGGGACGGCGACGAGTACGTCGTCGACGGCCAGAAGATCTGGACGACGAACGGCGACACCGCCGACTGGGTCTGGCTCGCCGTCCGCACCGACCCCGACGCCCCGCCGCACAAGGGCATCACCATGCTCCTGGTCCCGACCGCCGACCCCGGCTACTCCTGCACGGTGATCAACACCCTCGCCTCGCACGACACCACCGCCAGCTACTACGAGAACATCCGCGTCCCCGTCACCCGCCGCGTCGGCAAGGAGAACCAGGGCTGGCGCCTGATCACCAACCAGCTCAACCACGAGCGCGTCACCCTCGCCGCCCACGGCACCATGGCGATCCGCGCCCTGCACGACGTCCAGCACTGGGCCATGGAGACCAAACTCGCCGACGGCCGCCGCGTCGTCGACCTCCCCTGGGTCCGCCGCCTGCTCGCCCGCACCTACGCCAGGCTCGACGCGATGAAACTCCTCAACTGGCAGATGGTGAACGCCGTCCAGGAAGGCACCCTCACCCCCCAGGACGCCTCCGCCGTCAAGGTCTACGGCTCCGAGGCCCGCCGAG
>NZ_JBXVPZ010000650.1:0-4205 GCF_057961495.1 Streptomyces sp. P5F9
CTCCGACGCCGAAGCCATCGCCCAAGCCCACCCCGCATCCCTCGGCGGCCCCGGTGAGTTATCCGCAGTACCACGCCCAGCCGCGTCCGCGGCCGGCCACCAACCGGACGCCGCCGGTCGTCTACGTCCTGCTCATCACCATGCCCGCGGTGGTCGCCATCGTCGCGCTGCGTCCCCGCTGATCCCCGGAGGAACCTCTTGTCGGAATGGCTTGTTCTCGCCCTCGCGATGGCGGCGGCCTGTGTCGTCGTCGTCATCATCACGTTCCTGCGCGAACGTTCGGCGTCCGAGGACGAGGACCCCAGTGAGACTCCGGACGTCATCGAGTACATGACGATGTGGATCGGCGTGGTGTACGCCATCGTCCTGGGCCTCGCGATCGCCGGTGTCTGGGAGGCCCGCAGCGCCGCCCAGGACCATGTCCAGGCGGAGGCGCAGGCGCTGCACGAGGTCTCGGAGCGGGTCCAGGCCTATCCGCCGGACGCCCGCGACCGTATCCGGGCCGACGTCAACGCCTACGTCTCACAGGTCGTCGACGTCGAGTGGAAGACGATGGCCGACCACGAGAAGCTCACCCAGCGCGGGACCGACCTCCTCGACCGCATCCGTCAGGACGTCACCGCCTACCAGCCGAAGACGGACTTCCAGGCACAGGCCTACCAGCCGCTCGTCGACCAGGTGGCCGCCGCGGACCAGGCACGCAACGCCCGCGCGGACTCCACCGGGGCGACCATGCCCTCGGTGGTGTGGTTCGGGCTGCTCGCCGGGGCCGTGATCACCATCGGCATGGTGTTCGCGCTGCAGATCCGGCGTACGACACGGGAGCTGATCCTCGCCGGGCTGTTCTCGGCGCTGATCGCCTTTCTGCTGTTCCTGATCTGGGACTTCGACGCGCCGTACAGCCGCGGTATCACGGCCTCGGCGCAGCCGTTCCTGAACCTCTTCCCGCACCTGAAGGACTGACGGCCCCTCACCGGAGCCGGTCGGCGGGGGACGTCCGCCACGCCGCGGGCGTCCCCCGGTCGCACGAACGGTGTCCCCTGTGCGGCCCACACCGTTGCCCCATTCGCGCGACTGCGATCGCGGGAGCGCACACATGTTCCTAGCGTTTCGGTCATCGAGGTGCATTTACGGCGCAAGCGGAAAAGGTCCGCTGCTGCTCCTCGGGGACCCGGAGGAACCACCATGCGCGCGATACGCGTCGCTTCGGCCGCACTGCTGGGCATCAGCGCCCTCGCCCTGTCCGCGCCGGTCGCCGTCGCGAAGGGCGACGGCAACCACAACATCACGCCGTTCGGCTTCAGCGTCCTGCCCTCGACGATCGCGGCGGGCGGCCAGGTGACCCTGCAGCTCGACCGGGACCAGGGCGGTTGCAAGGGCTCCGCCACGGTCTCCTCCGGGGTCTTCGACACCGTCAGGATCTCACCGGGGCAGTCCTCGGCGTCGGCGATGGTCGACTGGGACGCCAGGCCGGGCGCGGTGTACCAGGTGACGTTCACGTGTGACGGCGTGAGCGGCTCCACGGGTCTGACCATCGCCTCCGGCCGCACGAACAACAACATCCAGCCGCTCCAGCCGGCCCAGCAGATTCCGCGAGGGGTGCACGCCGGTGAGGGCGGCAGCATCGCCGGCTTCGATCTCAAGGAGCTCGGCATCGGCGCGGCCCTCATCGCGGGCTCGGTGGGCGCGGCCTACCACTTCTCGCGCCGGCGCACCGGAGAGGACGGCGCCTGACCACAGCCGCCACCCGCACAGGCCTTCGCCCCGGAACCCGCAAGGGTCCGGGGCGAAGGCCTGTCACATGCGCCTGAACTCCGAAGGGGAGGAGGTCAGATCCCGCGCTCGGTGCGGCGGCGCATCCAGAACACCCCGCCGCCCACGACGGCCGCGGCGACCAGGCCGCCGCCGATCGCCATGTCGGTCGGGGTCGCCCCGGCGCTGCTGCTGCCGCCGAGACCGCCGCGGACACCGCCGATGACGGTGTAGGCGGAGTCACGGGTCAGCGAGGAGCCGTTGGAGCAGCGGACCGTGATGCTGTACGAGCCCGGGGTGGCCGACCGGCTGATCCTGGCCGTTCCGCTGGACGTCGTACCGGAGCCGCCGAGCAGGGACAGGTTGGCGGGGCGTTCGAACCCCGGTGAGGTGGCGATGGCGTTGCCGCCGCTGAAGCAGCCGTCGACCGTGACGGTGAGCTGTCCGCCGCGGGCGATCACGCTGGGCAGGGCGACGATGTTGCTGGGGCTGGCGCCCATGCCGTCCGCGACGGCCACCGGGGCGGCGAGCCCCAGGACGGCCACCGCGGCACCGGCGGCAGCCAGGGCACGAGTTGTACGCATGTCATCCTCCGCGGAAGGCGCCCCGGGACCCGTCCCCGGTCGATCGGCGAGAAAACGCCTCCCAGACGCACCCTCAGATGCCTTGCACGCGCCCGCATTTCGAGAATGGTCCGTCCTGGTGAGAGGACACGCCGGAGGAAAAGCGCACAATCGGATATTGCCGCAGGTCACGGACCGTCAGAAAATTCCTGCGGGCGTCAACTCGTATGGCGCACATAAGGATGTCCGGGCCACCCGTTCGCGCTTTCCCCGTCGCCGGTTCCGGCTTCGGGACTTAGCGTTCTCGTATGCGCGATGGACGGGGCGACGGCCGCGTCGAGAGGGGATGGCGAATGTCTGCGTCGGAGCTGTCCGAGCTTGCCGAAGAGGAGGAGCGGCAGAAGAAGCGCGCCCCGTGGGGAGTGATAGCGCTTGTTCTGCTGACCGGTCTCGCGCTCATTCGGAACGGTTCGGGAGAGTTCGACGTGGGGCCACCGCAACCGGCCACGGCGGCCGCCGCCGATGCCCGTACCGGCCACACCACCTTCGGCAAGGTCCCGGCCCCGCTGCCGTACTCCGTCGCCGACCGGGTGCGGATCCCGGCGATCCGGGTCGACGCCCCGGTCATGCCGGTGGGCCTGGACGCGGACGGCTGGGTGGGCGCTCCGCCGCCGGAGGACCCGAATCTGGCGGGCTGGTTCACCGGCGCCGTCTCCCCCGGCGAAAAGGGCACGGCGGTCGTCGTCGGCCACGTCGACAACAAAATGGGCCCCGCCGTGTTCTACGGACTGGGGGCCCTCAAGAAGGGAAATCGCGTCGAGGTCGAGCGCAAGGACGGAAAGACGGCCGTATTCGAGATCTACGGCATCGAGGTCTTCGAGAAGAAGGACTTCCCCGGCGACCGCGTCTACGCGTCCAAGGGAACTCCGGAACTGCGTGTCATCACTTGCGGCGGCGGTTTCTCCAAGCAGAACGGCTACGACGGGAACGTCGTCGTCTTCGCCCGCCTGGTCGAGGTCCGCTGAGCGTTCCCCGGCCGGGCGGGCCAGGTCCTGTCGTCCCATTCCCGTCGTCCGCCCGGAGGCGTCAGGTGCGTGCTCTCGGTGTGCCGGGCCCGGACCCGCGTACTGGACGTACTCGGGTCCGGGCCCGGTGCGGCGAGAGTGCGTGCATGGCGCCTCCGGGCAGACGGGAATGGGACGACAGGACCTGTGATCCGTCAGGTGGTGGTGCGGCGGCGCGGCAGCGTCATGTGGTAGCCGGAGTCCAGCAGGTGCGGCAGGTATTCGCGCAGCGCCTTCACGCTCTGGGTCCGGTCGCCCCCGGCGTCGTGCGAGAGCACCACGACGCCGGGGGCGGCGCCGTCCTCGACCGCGTTGACGATGTGGGGGACGCCGGGGGTGTCCCAGTCCAGGGTGTCGACGGTCCACGCGAGGGGTTCCATGCCCAGCTCGGAGCCGAGCTGGAAGGCGGCCCGGTTCCAGGCGCCGTAGGGCGCGCGGAACCACTGCGGGCGCTCCCCGTAGGCGTCCTCGATGACGTCGCTGGTGCGTTCCATCTCCGAGCGGATCTGACCGCGGGTCATCTTGGTGAGCAGCGGGTGGGACCAGGTGTGGTTGCCGACGACGTGGCCTTCGTCGGACATCCGGGCGAGCAGGTCGCGGTTCCAGTCGGCCATCTCGCCGCACACGAAGAACGTGGCGCGGACGTCGTACTCGGCGAGGGTGTCGAGGATGTGCGGGGTGTAGCGGGGGTCGGGTCCGTCGTCGAAGGTCAGGACCATGGTGTTGCCGCGTCCGGACATGCGCAGGAAGGGTTCGTGCCGTACCGGGACGTGGGCGAGGGTGGTGTGGGGCGCGCCGTAGCCGGCCACGGGCTGGAGGCGGTAGG
>NZ_JBXVPZ010000651.1:0-4204 GCF_057961495.1 Streptomyces sp. P5F9
GCCCCCAGGGATGGGACGGGTAGGGGCGGCGGGGGCGAAAAAAACCTACGCCAGCCCCCGCCTCCCCACCGCCGGAGGCCGATGCCCCGCGATCGACGCCACCATGTCCAGCACCTGCCGAGTCTCCGCGACCTCGTGCACCCGGTACACCTGCGCCCCCAGCCACGCGGACACCGCGGTGGTCGCGAGCGTCCCGACAACCCGCTCCTTGACCGGCTTGTCGAGCGTCTCGCCCACGAAGTCCTTGTTGGACAGCGAGACCAGCACGGGCCACCCCGTGTCGACCATCTCCCCGAGCCGCCGCGTCGCCTCCAGGCTGTGCCGCGAGTTCTTCCCGAAGTCATGCCCGGGATCGATCAGAACCGACTCCCTGGGGACCCCGAGTTCCACGGCCCGCTCGGCGAGACCTAGGGTCACGCGCAGGATGTCGGCCATGACGTCGTCGTAGGTCACCCGGTGCGGCCGTGTGCGGGGTTCCGCGCCGCCCGCGTGCGTGCACACCAGCCCCACGCCGTACCGCGCGGCGACCTCCGCGAGCCGGGGATCGACGCCGCCCCACGCGTCGTTCAGGAGATCCGCGCCCACTTCACAGAC
The DNA here is from genome assembly GCF_057961495.1 of Streptomyces sp. P5F9. NCBI lineage: Bacteria > Bacillati > Actinomycetota > Actinomycetes > Kitasatosporales > Streptomycetaceae > Streptomyces > Streptomyces sp. P5F9. The sequence goes on from NZ_JBXVPZ010000651.1 coordinate 595, forward strand.
GGCCTCGCCGACCTCGTGCCGCCAGGTGTCCACGCTGATGATCACGTCCGGGAAGCGCCGCCGCACCTCGGCCACGAAGCCGACCGTGCGCCGAGCCTCCTCGTCGGCGGTCACTTCCTCGCCGGGGCCGGCCTTGACCCCGCCGATGTCGATGATCGCGGCGCCCTCGGCCACCGCCTGCTCCACGCGCGCGAGGGCGGGCTCGTCGCGGAACGTGGCCCCCTGGTCGTAGAAGGAGTCCGGGGTCCGGTTCACGATCGCCATGATCACCGGCTCGTGCGCGCCGAATTCACGCCTGCCCAGCCTGAGCATCCCCTGTGACCTCTCCTAGTACGTACCGGTCTTCAGCCGCCTGCGACCCTAACTGTCAGCGTCGCATGGCACGATCGGACCCTGACACATTCGGCTTCGGCACGTCCGACATCGACGCCCGTGGAGATCCCAGAGATGTTCATGTTCCTGTTCCTGGTCGTCGCGCTCGCCGTCGTGGTCGGCGCCGTGACCCTCTCGGTGATCGGCGGCGGCGAGAGCGCCCCGCTGCCCGACGCCGCGCCCGAGCGCCTCGACGACCCGCTGCCCCCGGACCGGCCGGTGAACCACGCCGACATCGAGACCCTCCGCTTCCCGCTCGCCGCGCGGGGCTACCGCATGGCCGAGGTGGACGACGCGCTGGGCCGCATCGCCGCCGAACTCGCCGAGCGCGACGCCCGGATCGCCGACCTGGAGCACGCCCTCGCGGGCGCGCAGGCCGGCGCCCACCTCTCCATGCAGAAGCCGGTCGAAGGCGACCAGCAGTGAGCGAGGGCGGGGCCGTCGCCGGTCCGGACGGCGCCCTGCGCTGCCCCTGGGCGCTGTCCACGGAGGACTACGTCTCGTACCACGACGAGGAGTGGGGCCGCCCGGTCCACGGCGACGACGCCCTCTACGAGCGGCTCAGCCTGGAGGCCTTCCAGTCCGGCCTCTCCTGGATCACGATCCTGCGCCGACGGGAGGGCTTCCGGGCGGCGTTCGACGGCTTCCAGATCTCCAAGGTCGCCGCCTTCACGGACACCGACCGCGAACGCCTCCTCGCCGACGCCGGCATCATCCGCAACCGTCTCAAGATCGACGCGACGATCGCCAACGCGCGCGTGCTGGCGGATTGGGCCCCGGGCGAACTGGACGAGTTCATCTGGTCCCACGCCCCGAAGCCGGGGCCGGCCCCGAAAACCCTCGGGGACGTCCCGGCGGTGACGGTCGAGTCGACAACCCTGTCGAAGGCCCTGAAGAAGCGGGGCCTGAAGTTCGTGGGGCCCACGACGGCGTACGCCCTGATGCAGGCGTGCGGGTTGGTGAACGACCACCTGAAGACATGCGTCGCCAGAAACGTCTCCTAGTAGGCGCCTACCGACCCAAGTACTTCGGCTTCTCCTTGTTGACGAAGGCCTGCACAGCGATCGCATGGTCCTCCGACGCGCCCGCCCGGGATTGGAGTTCGTCTTCTTTCTCCAGGGTCTCCTCAAGGGTGTGCGTCAGGCCGTACGCCACCGCCTCCTTGAGCGCCGCGTACGCCACCGTCGGGCCGTCCGCCAGCTGCCGGGCCACCTTCGCCGCCTCGGCGTGCAGCTCGCCGACGGGCACGAGACGGTTGGCGATCCCCAGGTCGTACGCGTCCTGCGCAGTGACCGTGCGCGGGAACAGCAGCAGGTCGGAGGCGCGACCAGGTCCGACGACCCGGGGCAGCGTCCAGGAGATGCCGGAGTCCGCGGTCAGGGCGACCCCCGCGAAGGACGTGTTGAAGCCGGCGGTGTCCGCCACGACCCGGTAGTCCGCGGCCAGGGCGAGCCCGAAACCGGCGCCCGCGGCGACCCCGTTGACCCCGGCGACCACGGGCTTCGCCATGCCGGCGATCGCCCGCACGATGGGGTTGTAGTGCTCCTTCACCGTGGTCATCGTGGCCCCGGTCCCGGCCTCGCGGTCGGACGCCAGCAGGGTGATGTGCTCCTTGAGGTCCTGGCCCACGCAGAACGCCCGCTCGCCGGCCGCGGTCAGCAGCACGGCCCGTACGGCGTCGTCGTCCGCCGCGGCCCGTACCGCGTCCCGGAGGGCGACTTTGGTCGCGATGTTCAGCGCGTTCATCGCCTCGGGGCGGTTCAGCGTGATCGTCGCGAGTCCGTCGCTCACCTCGTAGAGCACGGTGTCGGCCATGGCGTATCCCCTCAGGTGTCGCGGCTCCGGCGTACCGGTCGGTACGCCGTACGTCCGTAGGACAGCATGGCGGAGATCACCGTCCGCGCACCGGACCGGACGTGTGACCTGCGTCAAAGAATTCCGCTCCGGATTCGGGCGGCGGGGGTCGGCGCGGCGGCGCAGTATCGCAGTCACATCGGCGAATTGAGTGGTTTTGCTCGTGCGCGTTGCCCAAGCGATGCCGACTGATGTTGGTCATCGGGTCCTGAGATGCGGGATAATGGCTTGGAAGCAATGTGTTCGATGCCGGTGACGCGTGTCTCATTAGGGGCCGCGCGTGCCCTCCATGGGGCCGTCGGCGACGATGAGCTGGTTTCAGGAAGGGGAACGAGCATGGCGGCCATGAAGCCGCGGACGGGCGATGGCCCGCTCGAGGTGACCAAGGAGGGGCGGGGCATCGTCATGCGCGTTCCGCTCGAAGGCGGCGGGCGGCTCGTCGTCGAGCTGACCCCTGACGAGGCCGACGCGCTGGGCGACGCCCTCAAGAAGGTCGTCGGCTGACGCGGCGGAACGCGACCATACCCCTTCAGCTGCCCCGGCACCCGAGATGGTGCCGGGGCAGCTGCTTTCCCGGAGTCCTGAGTTCGGAGTCGTACGGCAGGTCCGGCGCTTGACGCCTGTCTAGCGCTTGACGGCGCACAGCAGGCCGTCGCCCACCGGGAGCAGCGACGGCACCAGCTCCGGGCTCTCGCGCACGGCGCGCAGCAGCTCGCGCAGCCGGAGGACTTCGGTGGGCTGAGGGCCCGAGTCGACGGTGCGGCCGTTGGCGAAGACGCCCTCGAAGACCACCAGGCCACCCGGACGCAGCAGGCGCAACGATTCAGCGAGATAGTCCAGGAACTCCAGCCGGTCACCGTCGCAGAACACGAGGTCGTAGCCCGCGTCCGCGAGCCGGGGCAGCACGTCCAGGGCGCGGCCAGGGATGAAGCGGGCCCGGTTGCTGGCGAAGCCGCACGCGCGGAAGGCCTGGCGGGCGAACTGCTGGTGGTCCGGCTCCGGGTCGACGGTGGTCAGTACCCCGTCCGGCCGCATGCCGTACAGAAGATGCATTCCGGAGACGCCCGTCCCGGTTCCGATCTCGGCCACCGCTTTCGCGTCCACGGTGGCGGCGAGCATCCGCAGCGCGGCGCCCGTGCCGGGCGACACCGAGCGCAGCCCTGCCTCGCGGGCCCGGTCACGGGCCCAGCGCAGTGCTTCGTCCTCGGCGACATAGGCGTCGGCGAACGCCCAGCTCGTCTGCCGGTTGCCGGTAATGACCCTCTCCTGTCCCCGTGGTTGCCTGGGCGTGACTGTATCCGTTGGTGCCGGGAACCTGCTGATGGGACCGGGCGTTTAGAGGGGGGAGGAAAGCACTGGGGGACGCGACCGGAGGGAAGGGCGG
>NZ_JBXVPZ010000652.1:0-4191 GCF_057961495.1 Streptomyces sp. P5F9
GGTGGGGCCGTGGGCCGACGGCGGCGGCGGTCGTAGGGGCGGCGGCCAGCGCGCCGACGGCGGTGGCCGTCAGAAAGGCCCTGCGGTTCGAGGCCATGCGTTTCCTCAGGTGGTGTGCTTGTCCAGCACGTGGTGCACGTTGTGCTTGTAGCGCTCAATCACCCTACGCATGCGATCAGTCACCCTAAGTGTCCGTTTAATGACACTTGGCTGATTCCTCGTCAGATCATCGACACGTCATTACTTCGTGATGCCGTGCTGTTCGGCATACGTGTTCGCCACGTCCTCCGGGTCCTTCTTGTCCTTGTCCACCTGGCGGTTCAGCTCGGTGAGCTGGGCCGTGGTGAGGAGGTTGCCCAGGCGCGCGAGGGCCTTGCGGACAACGGAGTCGGCCACGCGGTCGGCGATGAGCGGGACGATGTGCTGGCTGGGGATCAGGGTCTTGGGGTCGGTCAGGACCACCCAGTCGTTGGCCTTGATGTCGGTGTCGGTGGTGAACAGGTTCGCCACGTCCACATCGCCCTTCTTCAGCGCGCCCTTCACCAACGGCCCGTCGGAATCAAGGGACTTGAACTCCTTGAACTCCACGCCGTACACGTCCTTCAGTCCTACGACGCCCACCTGACGGGTCTTCACCTCGGCGGAGGCGCCGATGACGAGCTTGCCGTTGTGCTTCGCCAGGTCGGCCAGCGTGGCCAGGCCGTACTTCTTGGCGGTCGCGCGGGTGACGACGAAGCAGTCGGCGTCCTCGGCGATGCCGTAGGGCAGGACCTGGAGGCCGGAGGGGAGGGCGAGGGTGAGGGCGTTCTGCATCTCGCCCGCCTCCGCGACCTTGGACTTGGGCTGGAGGTAGGTGAGCAGGGAGCCCTGGTACTCGGGGAGGAGGTCGATGTCGCCGCTCTTGAGGGCGGGGAAGACGATCTCGCGGGTGCCGAGGTTGGGGCGGACCTTGACCTTCACGCCGGCCGCTTCGAGGGTGGCGGCGTAGAGGTAGCCGAGGACCTGGTTCTCGGTGAAGTTGGCGGTGCCGATGGTGACGCCGTTCTTGCTGGAGGCGCTGCCGCCGCCGCTGGAGCCCCCGCCGTCGAGCGAGGTGACGCCGCTCGCGCAGGAGGACAGGACGGGGACGGCGACGGCCGTTCCGGCGAGGGCGCCGAGGAGGGTGCGACGGTTCATTTCGGAGTTCCCGGTTTCCCTAGGCGGTGCGGTGGCGGAAGAGGAAGCGCTGGAGGGCGGACAGGCCGAGGTCGAGGACGATGGCTACGACGGCGACGAGCACCGCACCGCCGAGCACCTGCACGAGGTCGCGCTGGGCGAGTCCGTCGAAGACGAAGCGGCCGAGGCCCCCGAAGGAGACGTACGCGGCGACGGTGGCCGTGGAGACCACCTGGATGAGGGCGAGCCGCAGGCCGGTCATGATCAGGGGGAGTGCGAGCGGCAACTCGACCTGGAAGAGGACTTGGTGGCCGCGCATGCCTTGCCCCCGGGCCGCGTCCTTCACGTCCGGGTCCACGGCCGTCATCCCGGCGTAGGTGTTCGTCACGATCGACGGGACCGCGAGGGCGACCAGTGCGATGTACACCGGCCACATCGACAGGCCGCTCGCGAGGAAGACGAGGACGACCAGGCCGACGGTCGGCAGGGCGCGGCCGAAGGAGGCGAGGTTGATCGCGAGGAACGCGCCCTTGCCGGTGTGGCCGATCAGCAGGCCGAGCGGGAGGCCGATCGCGGCCGCGATGAGGGTCGCGAGCAGCGAGTACTGGAGGTGCTCGGCGAGGCGGTGCGCGATGCCGTCCGTGCCGGCCCACTGGGAGCCGCTGGTCAGCCACGTGCCGAGGTTCTTGAAGAGTTCGAACATCAGGCTCGCCGCCTCTTCCACGGGGTGAGTACGTACTGGAGGCCGACCAGGGCCGCGTCCGCGACCACGGCGAGCAGCAGGGTGAGGACCACGCCCACGATCACCGGCGTCGGGAAGTCGCGCTGGAAGCCGTCGGTGAAGAGCTGGCCGAGGCCGCCGTCGCCGATGTAGGTCGCGACCGAGACGAGCGAGATCGACATGACCGTGGCGATGCGGACACCGGCCATGATCACCGGGAGCGCGAGGGGGAGTTCGACGGTGAGGAGCGTGCGCAGGGGGCGCGTGCCCATCGCCTTCGCGGCCTCCTTCGTCTTCGCGGGGACCGAGTCGAGGCCCTCGACCGTGTTCCGCAGCAGCACGACCAGCGTGTAGACCGTCAGGCCGATGACCGTGGTCGTACGGGTGAGGCCGCTGATCGGGAGCAGGAGTACGAAGATCGCGATCGACGGGATCGTGAAGAGCACGTTCGACAGGCCGAGCAGGAAGCCTCGGAGCGGGCGGACGCGGTGGGCCACGACAGCCAGCGGGAGCGAGATCAGCAGGCCGAAGAAGACGGCGGTCATCGCGGCCTGGAGATGCGAGAACGTGAGGCTGGTGAGGTCGTCGGTGTGGTCGCCTATCCACGACCAGTCGATGGTCATGCCGCCGCTCGCGCTTCCGCATGGGCCTGGCCCGCGTGGGTGTGGATGTCGTCGCGGGAGGAGACGCCGGTGAGGACGCCGGCCGCGTCGACGCGGGCGATCAGGCCGTTCGGGGAGGCGACGGACTCGTTGAGGGCGGCGAGCAGGGAGTCGCCGTCCTGGAGGGGTCGTACGGGGATCTCGGCGCCGTCCGTGGCTTTGGTCGACCAGTGCAGTGGCTTGCGCGCCTCGTCCACGACCAGGGTCCAGGTGCCGCCCTCGGGGGCCGGGCCCTGCGGGACCTCGGCGAGGGTCTTCAGGGAGAGCAGCTTGAGGCCGCGCTCGGCGCCGAGGAAGTCGGCGACGAAGTCGTCGGCCGGGCGGGCGAGGAGTTCGGCGGGGGCCGCGCACTGGACGAGGTGACCGCCGGTGCGGAAGATCGCGATGCGGTCGCCGAGCCGTACGGCTTCGTCGATGTCGTGCGTGACGAAGACGATGGTCTTGTTCAACTCCTTCTGCAGCCGCAGGAGTTCGTCCTGGAGCTGGGTGCGGACCACCGGGTCCACGGCGCCGAAGGGCTCGTCCATCAGGAGCACCGGCGGGTCGGCGGCGAGCGCGCGGGCCACGCCGACGCGCTGCTGCTGGCCGCCGGAGAGCTGGTGGGGGTAGCGCTTGCCGGCGTCGGCGGCGAGGCCGACGGTCTCCAGCAGCTCGGCCGCGCGGGCCCTGGCCTTCTTCCGTCCGTGGCCCAGCAGCAGCGGCACGGTGGCGATGTTGTCCAGCACCGTGCGGTGCGGGAAGAGGCCCGACTGCTGGATGACGTACCCGATGGAACGGCGCAGTTCGGCCGCGTCCTGCCGGGTGACGTCCTTGCCGCCGACCTTGATGACGCCCGAGGTCGGGTCGATCATCCGGTTGATCATCCGAAGGGTGGTCGTCTTGCCGCAACCGGAGGACCCGACCAGTACGGTGACCCCGCCTTCCGGCATCTCCAGGGAGAGGTCGTGAACTGCTGTCGTGCCGTTGGGGAAGCGTTTGTGGACCGCGTCGAACTGGATCATGAGTTGTCCCTTGCCCGGCTGCATAACGTCATGCAGAGTTCTTGGTGTCTGAATAGTTTGTCAATGTCTCCGCGTTAATCCGAGGTAACGGATGACCGGCAGGCAAGATCGAGTGTCCTGATTGAGGGGAGTTCGTCGCCTTATGTCGTCTCAGATCGTGGACGCCTCTGATGTGGCGCTGTCCGGAGGCACCGATCTGGTCGTCCTCGACGGGGTCGGCTTCGGGGTCACCGACGTCGTACGCCTCGCCGACGGGGACGCCCGACCGGTCGCCGGCACCGACGCGATGAAGCGCGCGACCGAGTCCTGGGACGCGGCCCGCCAGATCGCCGCGACCGGCCGCGTCTACGGCCGCTCGACGGGCGTGGGCGCCAACCGGAACGAGGACGTGCCCACCGAGGCCGCGGCCGAACACGGTCTGCGGCTGCTCCGCAGCCACGCCGGCGCGATCGGCGACGAGCTCCCGGCCCGGGAAGTCCGGGCGATGCTCGCCGTCCGCGCGAACCAGTTGCTGGCGGGGGGTGCGGGGCTACGGCCGACGGTCGTCACAGCGCTGTGCGAGGCGCTGGAGAACGGGGTGTATCCGGTCGTCAACGAGTTCGGGTCGGTGGGGACGGGGGATATCGCCGCGCTGGCTCAGGTGGGGTTGGCG
>NZ_JBXVPZ010000653.1:0-4186 GCF_057961495.1 Streptomyces sp. P5F9
GTGCCGGGGTGGGTTGGACAGTTTTCGCCCCGGCGTTCCTGACGGCTACTCACCCGCATGACAATTTCCGGGGTTATTAGAACTGACGTCACGTCACATCGTGGGTGGATACTCGGGTGAAGCGGGAGATTCCGGGCGCCTGCGGCCGCGTAGCACCAAAACGCCACCCGCCACGGCGAAGACGAATCCGGCCACAGCGGCACCGATCGGCAACGACTGCCCCACCAGGCGCAGTTGGCCGCTCTCCCGCTTCGCCAGTTTCACCTGTTCCTTCTGGGTGGCCGTGGTGAACGCGAGCTTGTCGGCGTCCAGGAGGAGGACCGCGTCGTAGGCGTGACCGGGGGCGCGCAGGGTGCGCCGGGGCCCGGTCTGAGCGTAGATCACCCGGCCGGTGCGCTGGTCGACGATCAGCTCGATGCCGTGGTTGGAGTACCACTCCTCGGCCAGGATCTGGGGGGACTTGGGCTGGTCGACGAGGCTGCCGGGGACCAGACGGGTGCCGATCTTCGTGGGCGGGACGGTGCCCTTGAAGACGTAACCCGAGTAGCCCTGCACCTTCTTGGTCCCCGCGTAACGCAGAGTCACCGTCGCGCCGAGGGAGTTGTCCCACCACTGGTACGGCTGTTTCCGCACGTCGAACGGGAACTTCAGGTAGGCGTCGCCCTCGAAGTACGGGTTCTCGTGGCAGCAGTGCACGGGCTTGTTGGTCTTACGGTCCGTGACCCAGCGGTTGGGGAAGAACTCCAGCGCGTCGTGCGGATCGGCGGCCGGCAGCGACTTGTCAGTGTCGACGGTCGTGGTGACGTCCCAGACCGCGTCCCCGCTCTTCTCGCTGTCCGCGACATCGCCGCGCACCTGCTGGGTGACCGTGATCCGCTGGTCGTCCACGGTCCGCAGCTCACCGGTGTCGAAGTAGCTTCCGGTGCCCCGGTAGACGGCGGTCGTGTCGATGTCGATCGGGGTCACGGCGGCCCGCGGCTCGACGTACCACGCCAGCAGCGGCGCCAGGACCAGCAGAAACGTGCCAAGTCCCAGCAGGATCAAGGAAAATGGAGAGGTCGTACGGCGCATCCGGACACTCCAGTGAAAGTTGGTGACGGAGTTCGGGCCGCTCTTGGGCCGGGAACCGTAGGCGCCCCTTGACGGAGTGTCAATGTCTGCCGACACTGGGCCGACGGGCAGGGGCAGGGCGCACGGACCTCAGGACAGAGAGGCTGACCCCGCGATGCCCAGACTGCTCGCCGCCGCACTCACCATGGTCCTGGCCGCCGCCCTCGCCGTGGGTGCCGCGCTCGGTGTCGTCGCGCTGCTGGACGCGAGACCGGCCCAGCCGAACACGCCCTTGGTCACGTACGAGCAAGCGGGCCAGGGGAGTTGACCCCGTGTCGGCACGCCCGGCGACCGTGACGGCGCGTTCGGCGTGGCACGACGTACCGCGTCTCCAGGTACGGGAGTTCGCGGCGATCGCCATGGCCGAGGCGCCCGCGCTCGCCGAGGAGATCCTGCGGGAGATCCGCCGTGAGCATCCTCAACTGCCCCTGGTTCTGGACGACTCGGGTGAGCCGATGGCTCTGGTCGGCATCCGTCGCGCCATCGAGGTGTTCGTCCAGCACCTGGAGACCGCCGAGGGCCGTCCGACCGTACCGCCGGGCGTCTTCCAGGAGTTCGGGCGCGGCGAGGGCCTGCACGGCCGCAGCCTCGACTCGCTCCAGGCGATCTACCGGATGGGAGTGCGGCTCGCCTGGCGGCGGCTGGCCGAGATCGGGCAGCGGGTCGAGATTCCGCCACCCGCGATGTACGCGCTCGTCGACGCGGGCTACGAGTATCTGGACGGGCTCGTCGACCAGTCCGTGCGCGGGTACGCCGAGGCCGCCGCGCGGCAGGCGGGAGAGCGGCTGCGGCTCCAGCGGCGGCTCATGGAACTCCTCCTCGCCGAGCACCACCGCGGCGACCCGACCGAGGCCCTCGCCGAACGCGCCGCCCGCATCGGCTGGCCGCTCCCCGACAAGGTCGCCGTGGGCGTTCTGCTGCGCCCGGCCCGCGAGGCCGTCGCCCCCGCCGTAGGGCAGGAGGTCCTGCTCGACATGGAGTACGACCAGCCGCGCATGGTCGTGCCCGAGCCGGATGCCGCCGGGCGGCCCGAGCTGCTGCACCGGGCGCTGACCGGCTGGGCCGGGGCGATCGGGCCGCCGGTGCCGCTGGCCGACGCGGTGAAGTCGGCGCGCTGGGCCGAGGCGGCCGTAGGACTGATGGAGCGGGGGCTGTTGCCTGGCGGGGGTGTCCTGTACTGCACCGAGCACACCGAGGCTTTGGTGCTGCTGCAGCCGGAGGAGCTGATCGACGATCTCGCGCTGCGGTGTCTGGCGCCGCTCGCGCACTCGGGGCCGACGCATCGGCGGCGGCTCGCGGAGACCCTGCTGGCGTGGCTGGAGACGCGGGGCGGGGCGCCGGAGGTGGCCGCGCGGCTCGGGGTGCATCCGCAGACCGTGCGGTACCGCCTACGGCAGATCCGCGAACTGTGGGGTGACGAGATCGACCACCCGGACCGCCGGTTCGAGCTCGAACTCGTGCTGCGCGCCCAGCGGTTGCGTGGTGAACTGGGCGATCCCAGGGCCGCTCGGTAGTCACATGGTCACGCGACCATTGCCCGTGCAACCCTCTATGGCTAGCCTGTGTTCGTCATGCCGATCGTCAGTTGAAATCTCGAACACGACGGTCGGTGCGACACCCCATACAGCCACTCGCAGACACCTAGAAGGGGGCCGGTTGTGGGACGACTCGTACCTGCCGTGACCCGGGCTCTCGATATTCTTGAGCTCTTCCTCGACGGGGACGGGACGCTCTCCGCCCCCGACATCGTGCGCAAGCTGCAACTGCCGCGCACGACCGTGCACGAACTGGTCACCACCCTCGCCGCCCGGTCGTACATCGTGCCCGTGCCCGGACAACCGGGACGTTACCGGCTCGGAGTCCGTCCGTACCAGCTCGGGAGCCGATACGCCGAGCAGCTCGACCTCGCCGCCGAGGGGCAGCAGGTCGCCCGGTCCGTCGCCGAGACCTGCGACGAGACCGTGCACGTCGCGATCCTCGAAGGCACCGACGTCATCTACATCGCCAAGGTTGACTCCACGCACGCGGTGCGGATGGTGTCGGCGGCGGGGCGTCGGCTGCCCGCGCACTGCACGTCCGTGGGCAAGATGCTGCTCGCCTCGCTTCCCGAGCCGGAGCTGACCGCGCGCATCCCGGCCGATGTGTCGTTGGCCGCGATGACGCCGAACAGCATTGTCGAGCCGGCCGCGCTGCGGGAGGCTCTCGCCGAGATCCGGTCGCGCGGGGTCGCTGTCGAGAGCCGTGAGTCGAATCCGGATGTGTCGTGCGTCGCGGCGCCGGTTCGGGACCGTACTGGCCAGGTTGTCGCTGCTCTTTCCATCTCCGTTCCCATGATCCGATGGAGCGACGAGCGGCGGGTCGAGCTGGAGCAGCTTGCCGCGAAGGGCGCGGCCGAACTGTCGGAGCGGCTCGGGCATCGGAGCGTGGGATGACGTACGAGGTGGCTGTACGGGCCGAGGCGACGCTGGGTGAGGGGCCGACGTGGGACGCCGCGGCGGGGCGGTTGATCTGGATCGACATCCTTGGGTCCCGGGTGTACACGTACGACCCCGCGTCGGGCCGTCGGACGGTTCGGGTGACCGAGCAGCATGTGGGGGCCGCGAAGCCGCGTGTCGGTGGGGGGCTCGTTCTCAATCTGCGGGACGGGGTCGGGCTTGTCGATCCCGACGGGGAGTTCCGGTGGTTGCATCGGGAGCCTGTTGCCGGGCGGCGGGCCAATGACGCGGCCGTGGCGCCCGACGGGGCGTTGTGGGTGGGCACGATGCGGTACGACGAGGCGGCTTGCGGGGGCACGTTGTCGCGTGTCGCCGGGGACGGTTCCGTGCGGCTGATCCTTGATGACGTGGCCGTGAGCAACGGGACGGGGTGGAGTCCTGATGGGCGGTTGATGTACTACATCGACTCGCCTACCCGGCGGATCGATGTGTTCGAGTACGCGGACGGGCGGGTGTCTAAGCGGCGGCGGTTCGCGGAAGTTGAGGCCGGCGCGGGGTTTCCTGATGGGCTCACCGTTGATGCGGACGGGTGTGTGTGGGTGGCGTTGTGGGGTGGGGGTGCGGTGCGGAGGTATACGCCG
>NZ_JBXVPZ010000654.1:0-4171 GCF_057961495.1 Streptomyces sp. P5F9
GCGAGAGCACCGCGTGGACGCCGTCGTCGACGCCACCCATCCCTTCGCCGAGACGATCACCGCGAACGCGGCGCGGGCCGGTGCGGCGACAGGACGGCCCGTCGTCGTGCTGCGCAGGCTCGGGTGGCGGCCGGGTCCCGGGGACCACTGGCACACGGTCGCTTCCTTGAGCGAGGCAGCCGAAGCACTGCCCGCACTCGGGCGCCGGGTACTGCTCACCACCGGCCGCCTCGGACTCGCCGCCTTCGCCCACCTCGCCCAACTGCACTTCGTCGTACGGTCGGTGGAGCCGCCCGAGTCCCCGATGCCGCCGGACGCCGACGTGCTGCTGGCGCGCGGGCCCTTCACCGTCGCCGACGAGGCGGCGGTGTTGCGTGAGCACCGGATCGACGTGGTCGTGACGAAGGACAGCGGGGGAGCGGCGACCGCGGCGAAACTCACGGCAGCGCGGGAGGCGGGCGTCCCCGTCGTGGTCGTACGACGACCGCCGTTGCCGGACGGGGTGGGCGCGGTCCCCGATGTGGCCGGGGCGCTGGAGCGGCTGGGGCTCAGCCCGGGGCGATGACCGTGGCCCGGAGACGGTCCACCGCGCGCAGCACCTCGTCACGGTTCTTGGCGCTCTTCATCCAGGCCGGGAGCCGGGCGACCAGCGTCATCTTGTGCCCGGTGTCGTACCAGGGCGCGCGTTCGCGCAGGTCGGCGGCGACGAACCGCCTGATCAGGTCCAGGTGTTGGAGGTTGTACGCCCACAACTCCCCATGCCTGGTGTCGGTCCGCAGCCACAAGGCCGGGTACGAACCGGCGCGGGGATGCCGCGAGAAACGGAACGGACGGCTGCCGTCCCGGCACAGGCCGCAGGACCGGCAGACCAGGCGGGAGTGCGGATGTGTCCCGCAGTCGGCGCTCGGTGGGGTGCACGGACGCCGTTCGAAGTGGGCGATCCGCTCGCAGCGCGGGCACCGGACCAGAATCGACGACGTGAAGTCGGCGAGGGTGGCGCGCGGGTCGTGGAAGCGCACGGGCGTCGGGGACATGCCGCGAGTATGGCCACCGTCCCGTTCGCCCCGCACCCGGTTTTCACGGCGCCGAGCTCGACTCCAACTCCGCCGCGCGCTGCGGCAGTCCGGAGGTCAGGTCCTCCACCAGGAGCCGCTTGGCGATGGAGTCGACCGCGGCGCGCAGGTCCGTGCCCGAGGGGCGGCCGATGTCCTGCTGGACCCGGTCCTCCAGCCAGCTGCCCCACGCCTTGCCGATGACCTCGGCCTCGCGTTCGCCGGCCGCGGTGTGGGAGAGGAGGTAGCCGTCGCGGGTCAGATAGCCCTCCTCGACCATGCGGTCGAAGACCGGGAGGAGTACCTCCGGAGGCATGTGGCGGCGGGCGGCGATCAGGCCCAGGCTCGCGTGGCCGACCATCCTGCTGAAGAGTTCGACCTGCATCACGGCCCAGGCACCGGCGACGTCCAGCCGGGTGTCGGACTCCGTGATGATCCGCCGGGCGGTGTCCAGGTCGGTACTGCCGATGACCTTGCCCACGGCCGTTTCGAGGAGCCGTTGCGAGTCCCCGCCGCGCGGTTGCGCGAAGCCCTCGCCCATGTCGGTGGAGCCCTTGCGCGCACTGTCGCGCAGTTCGACCTGCTTGAGGAAGAGGGCCACGACGAAGCCGATCACCGCCACTGGGACCGTCCACCGGAACACCGTCTGGATGGTGTCGGCGTACGCGTTGATGATGGGCGCCGCGGCTGCGTGCGGCAGCTTGTGCAAGCCCTCGGGGCTGGTCGCAGCCTTGGTGATCACGGCCGGGTTCAGCGCACTGGCCTTCGCGGCCGAGGTGATCCCGTCCTTGAGGTTGGGCCCCAGGCTGTTGGCGTAGATCGTGCCGAAGACGGCCGTACCGAACGAACTGCCCAGCGTACGGAAGAAGGTGACGCCGGAGGTCGCGGTGCCGAGGTCGGTGTACTCGACGGTGTTCTGCACGGCGATCGTCAGCACCTGCATGCACAGCCCGATGCCGGTGCCGAGCACGAACATGTACACCGATTCCAGGAACGCGCCGGTACCCGGGCCCATGAGGGACATCAGATACAGCCCGACGCCCATCACCGCGGAGCCGATGATCGGGAAGACGCGGTACTGGCCGGTCTTGCTGACCACGTTGCCGCTGAAGACGGACGCGATCAGCAGCCCGATCACCATGGGCAGCGTCCGCACCCCGGAGACGGTGGCCGAGTCGCCGTCGACGTACTGCAGATAGGTCGGCAGATACGTCAGCGCGCCGAGCATCGCGAAACCGACGATGAAGCTGAGGATCGAGCAGACCGTGAACACCGGGTTGGTGAACAGCCGCATGGGCAGCATGGGTTGTGCCGCCCGGGTCTCCACCCAGCAGAACAGGCCGAGCGCGATCACACCGCCCACGAACAGGCCGATGATGGTCGCCGAACCCCACGCGTACTCGTTGCCGCCCCAACTCGTCGCCAGGATCAGCGAGCTCGCGCCGACCGCGACGAGCGCGATGCCCAGGTAGTCGATGACGGGCCGCACCGCCGACTTGACCACGGGGATCGTGCGGGCCGCCGCGATGACGACGACGATCGCGATGGGCACGTTGACGTAGAACGCCCAGCGCCAGGTGAGGTGGTCGGTGAACAGGCCGCCCAGGAGCGGTCCGATGACCGTGGCCACGCCGAACACCGCGCCGATCGCGCCCTGGTACTTGCCGCGTTCCCGCAGCGGGATGACGTCGGCGATCAGCGCCATCGCCGTCACCATCAGACCGCCGGCGCCGATGCCCTGCACGGCACGCCAGGCGATCAGCAGCGTCATGTTGGTGGACAGACCGCACAGGAACGAGCCCGTGATGAACACGATCGCCGAGACCTGGAAGACGACCTTGCGGCCGAACAGGTCGCCGAACTTGCCGACCAGTACGGTCGCGACGGTCTCCGCGAGCAGATAGGCGGTGACCACCCACGACATGTGCGCGGCACCGCCCAGGTCCGACACGATCGTCGGCAGGGCCGTACCGACGATCGTCTGGTCGAGGGCGGCCAGCAGCATGCCCAGCATGATCGTCACGAAGACGACGTTGCGGCGGCGGGAGTCCAGCACGGGGGGCTGCTGCGCGGAGGGCAGCGCGGTTTCCTCGGCGACTGTCACGAGGTCACTTTCACACCGGTGGGCCCCTCCTGCATACGGGGCGGTCCACTCGGGTGCCACGCCGCCCCTTCCCGCTACTCGTTCTTCGGGTGCCGGCGCAGCAGGTACGTGTCCATGATCCAGCCCTTGCGCTCACGGGCCTCCGCGCGCAGCCGCTCGATGCGCGGGGCGGCCTCGGCTATCGGCCCGGAGGCGAGGATCTCGTCCGGGGTGCCCAGGTAGGCGCCCCAGTAGATGTCGATGTCCTGGTCGGCGTACCGCCGGAACGCCTGGTGCGCGTCCAGCATTACGACCACGTCGTCCACGTCTTCCGGGAACCCCTCGGACAGCCGCCGGCCCGTGGTGATCTGCACCGGCCGCGCGACCCGGTTCAACCCCGTCCGGTGCCGGGCGACGAGCGCCGAGACACTGCTGATGCCGGGCACGACGTCGTACTCGAACTCCACCGACCCCCGCTCCAGGATCTCCTCCAGGATGCCGAGCGTGCTGTCGTACAGCGAAGGATCGCCCCACACCAGGAACGCGCCGCTCTCGTCCTCGCCCAACTCCTCGGCGATGAGCCGCTCATAGATCTCCGCGCGGGCACTGCGCCAGTCCCCGACCGCCGGCGAGTACGCGGCACCCCCCGCCTTCCGGTCCCGCTCCGGGTCCCGCGCCTCGACCAGGCGGTACGTCCCCTCCGGCAGGTGCGCGTCGAGCATGTCCCGGCGGAGCCGGGTGAGGTCCGACTTCACCTCGCCCTTGTCGAGAATGAAGAACACGTCCGTGCTCCGCAGCACTCTGACCGCCTGCAGGGTCAGCTGCTCGGGGTCGCCCGCGCCGATACCGATGACATGAATCTTTCGCACACCCCCGAGTCTGCCCCACGCCACTGACAGTCCGTACACCGCACCGGCACGCACGGATACAGAGCGGATCAATCAGGGGCGAATCAAACACCGCCTCGGCTACGACGTCCCGCGCAGCCGAGGCGCCCGCGCCCCCGCGTCGACACTCCCGCCGCCCCGCTCCACAT
>NZ_JBXVPZ010000655.1:0-4142 GCF_057961495.1 Streptomyces sp. P5F9
GGGCGGGGTGGGAGCCTGTGCCGGGGTGTCGTGGTCGACCTGGGTGTTTCTGTTCTTCGTCAAGTCGGCGCTCCCGACCGGTACTTGGCGGGCTGTCGGGTGCAACTGGCCCAGGAGTTCGCGGTCTTCGTCGTCGGCTTCGGGCGAGTCGAGGACGGCGAGGACGGGGGCGTACTCCAGTTGGCGGGCGAAGGTGTCCGCGACGGTTCGCTGGTCCGTGGCCGCGGCCGCGAGGCCGGTCTCGGCGAGGTCGTCGCCGTTGCCGAGGTACGGGAGGAGCAGGGACGGGTCCACGGCGGTGATGACGGCGGTGACCGTGAGGCCGCCGGCGGTGATCACCTCGGCCATCGCCTTGGGTTCGACGGAGTCCCACAACTCGACTATCGCCAGCCGGACTTGACCGGTCGCGGCCAGTCGGCGGAGCTCCGGGACCAGGTCCTCGCGCAGGGCGCAGCACGCGCAGTCGTTGACGAGGGGGGTCTCGCCGGCGGAGACGATGCCGTCGGCGTCCCTGATCGTGCGGACGACCGTGCCGGCGGCGGCCGTAGCGAGGTCGTGGTGGAGTACGACGCTGCCGGGGACGTCGTGGAGGAGTCGGGCGACGGTCGTTCTGCGGGCGTCGGCGTGCAGGCCGGCGACGATCGCGACGGAGAGGTCGGGCACCGTCAGGCCTGCTTCCCGTACCGGCGCTCGAAGCGCTCCACGCGGCCGGCCGTGTCCAGGACGCGGGCCGTGCCGGTGTAGAAGGGGTGGCTGACGTTCGAGATCTCGACGTCGACGACGGGGTAGGTGTTCCCGTCCTCCCACTCGATCGTCTTCGCGCTCGTCATCGTCGAGCGGGTGAGGAAGGCGTGGTTCGCGGCGCGGTCCCGGAAGACGACGGGGCCGTAGGGCGGGTGGGTGTTCTCGCGCATCTCGGTCAGCGCTCCTCTCGGAAGTCGACGTGGCGGCCCACGGCCGGGTCGTACTTGCGCAGGGTCAGGCGGTCGGGGTCGTTGCGGCGGTTCTTGCGGGTCACGTAGGTGTAGCCGGTACCGGCGGTGGACCTGAGTTTGATGACCGGGCGGAGTTCGTTGCGAGCCATGCCTGATACCTTACTGAAAATGAATTCCATTAGCAGCACTGGCTACGGCCCCGATCGAGGAGAGGTACGTCACTCGTGTCCGCCCACTGCATGCTGACCGGCGCACAGCCCGGCTTCGGCAACCGCATCTCCCACTCCCACCGGCGCACGTCGCGCCGCTTCGACCCGAACATCCAGTCCAAGCGCTACTGGCTGCCCGGCGAGGGCCGGTACGTACGGCTGCGGCTGAGCACGAAGGGGATCAAGACCGTGGACGCGATCGGCGTCGAGGCGGCCGTGGCCAGGATTCGCGAGCGCGGGGTGAGGATCTGATGGCGAAGAAGAGCAAGATCGCCGCGAACGAGCGGCGGCGGGAGGTCGTCGCGCGGTACGCGGCGCGGCGGGCCGAGCTGAAGGAGATCATCCGGCGGCCCGGTTCGACGGAGGCCGAACGGGCCGCCGCGCAGCGGGAGTTGCGCGGCCAGCCGCGTGACGCGAGCGCCACGCGGGTTCGCAACCGCGACCAGGTCGACGGGCGGCCCCGCGGCTACTTCCGTGCCTTCGGGCTGTCCCGGGTGAACCTGCGCGGGCAGGCTCACAGCGGATACCTACCGGGCGTCCGCAAGTCCTCCTGGTAACCCCTGGTAGCTTGCTGCGGTCGTTCCGGCCAGGGCCGAGGCCAGGCCCACCGGGCGGCCGTCCGCGTCCCGCTACAGCTTGGGAGCTACCAGTGACTACGGCGTTTTCGACGGTGACGACGGTACGGATGGCGGCGGCTGTCGCCGGTCTGGCGGGCGCGCTCGTCCTGACCGCGTGCAGCGGTGACTCCTCGGACGACTCCTCGTCCACGCCGAGCGCGTCCTCGTCGGCGACGTCGACCGCGACGGCGGACTCCGGCGGCTCCGGCAGCAGCCCGTCGGCCGCGTCCGACGGGCTGCAGGGCAGTTGGCTCGCCACGGCCGACGGCAAGGCGTTGGTCCTTGTGGTCACCGACAAGCAGGCCGCGCTGTTCACGACCGGTGGCACCGTGTGCAACGGGACGGCCGGTAAGGAGGCGGGGATGCAGATGATCCACCTCAAGTGCACGGACGGCAGCAAGACCCGGGCGACCGGAATGGTCAACTCCGTCAGCAAGTCGAGCCTCGCGGTCACCTGGTCGGGGAGCGCAGGCAAGGAGACGTACACGCGGGCCGAGGGCGGGAAGCTGCCGTCGGGGCTGCCTACGGCGAGCTTGGGGTCGTCGTAGCGGCTTGGGGTCGTCGTAGCCGCTTGGGGTCGTCGTAGCGGCTCGGGGTCGTGGGACCTGGGGCAGCCCGGGGCGGACGGCAGGCGGTGTGGGTCGTGGACCTGGCGTGGCTCCTGGGGCGAGGCCGGTCAGCGGGGGGCCGTTCCGTGCGGGATGATCCCCTCATGCGCACTGTTCCCCTCGCCGTCGCCGCACTCGCGTCGGCTCTGCTTCTGACCGCCTGCGACAGTGGCGGCGGCGGTGGTTCCTCCGACAGCAAGAACGGGTCGGCCTGCTCGTTCGACGGGGTCGCCGTCCAGGTCGGGCCGGCGAGTACCGCTCCGGCCGCCGGTGACACCGGTGAGGTTCCCGTCTCGCTCACCAATCAGAGCAAGCCGTGCGACCTGGACGGGTTCCCCGGTGCCACGCTGGAGGGCGGCGGCACCAAGGCCGTCCTCTCCACGCAGAAGGGCGCCAAGGCGCGGAAGCTGCGGCTCGCCAAGGGCGACGCGGCCTCCTTCACCATCACCTACGTGCGCGGCAAGGCGGGCGGCAAGCTGAGCCTGGCCGCGACGAAGGTGGTCATCACCCTGCCCGGCAGCAGCGACTCCGCGAGCTACAAGTGGTCGTACGGACCCGTCCAGGGCAAGACCTCCGTGAGCGACTCGGACGCCTCGGTCAGCGCCTTCACGCAGGCCGGAGACTGACGACCGACGTCCGTCAGTCCAGTGGCGGTCGGGCCCTGACCTGGGCCCGGTCCGCCGCCTCGGCGCCCTCCGTCCAGCCCGCCTCGTCGGTGACGCCGCGCAGGCGGGTCGTGGTCGTCTCCGGGAACATCGCGTCGACGCGGTCGGTGACGGCGACCGCGCGGGTGGCAAGCACCGGGAGCAGGTCGTCGGTGACCTGCGTCCCGGCGGCCTGTGCCAACCGGTCGCCGATGCGGTGGGCGTAGGCCGCCAGGAAGGACTGCCGGAAGGTCTTCGTCCGCCGGCGGCCGCCCGCGCGCTGGGCCGCCTCCGCGCGAGTCATCGCGGTCGTGGCCTGCACGAGGAGCGAGGTGTAGAGGAGTTCGACCACCTCCAGGTCGCCCTCGAAACCGACGACGGTCGAGAAACCGAAGGCCTCGTTCCAGACCGCCCGGCAGTGGTTCGCGCCGGCGACCGCGTCCAGCAGTACCGCCTTCGCCTGCTCGTACGGCGCCTCGACCCCGATCCGGCAGGCGCCGGGCGCGTCCTTCGCCGGCGCCTGCGCGTCGAGCAGCGCCTCGTCGATACTGTGCCGCGCCATCAGCTCCTGCGCCTTGGCGCTCAGCGCCTCCGCCTCCTCCGGGAACCCGGTCGCCTCCGCCTTCGCGAGCAGCGCGCGGATCCGGGTGAGCGTGCGGGACGCGGACCGACGGTTCTCGTGCCGTTTCGGCTCGTGCTCGTCGAGAGGTTCGAGGCTCGGCAGCCGCAGCAGCAGGCGGTACAGCTCCAGCACGGTGGTGGCGTGCGTGAAACGGTCGGTGCGGGGCGGCTCCTCGGCGGTCAGTTCGTCGAGCTGCGCCGCCCAACGGGGGCCGCGCGCCCGGTCGTCCGGCGCCTGCGCCCGGATCAGCGCCGAGACGAGCCGTACGTGTACGTCGTCCAACTCCCGCCGAACCAGCCGTACGACGTCTGCGGGCTGCCAGCCGCGCCGCCATGCCGCCGCCACGAACTCCCGGCCGCAGCGGGCCAGTTCGGGGTCCGCGGCGGGGTCGGCGGCGAGGATCGAGGCACCCGCGTCGAGGGCGTCGTGGGTGTCGGTGTAGAGGGCGGCCTCGAAGGCGCGCTCGACGGTGGTGGTCGTGCTGCTCACCGGTCGATCGTGTCATGG
>NZ_JBXVPZ010000656.1:0-4134 GCF_057961495.1 Streptomyces sp. P5F9
GGGGTGATCGGGTGCGGATCGAGGGCGTGCGGGGGGAAGCTCCGCCGCCGACTCTCAAGGTCGGGCTCAATCGGCTCGGCGGCTTCCGCAACGAGGTCACCTTCGTGCTCACCGGGCTCGACATCGAGCGCAAGGCCACTCTCGTCCGGGAGCAGATGGAGGCCGCGTTCGGCGAGGGGAACGCCAAGTCCCGGCCCGGTGAACTCCGTTGGGATCTCGCCCGTACCGACCGTGCGGACGCCTCCACCGAGGAGACCGCCAGCGCACTGCTGCGGCTCGTCGTGCGGGATCCCGATCAGGAGGTCGTCGGGCGGGCGTTGAGCGCCGCCGCCGTCGAGCTCGCACTGGCCAGTTACCCCGGCTTCCATGTGCTGACCCCACCTGGAAAGGGAGCGCCCTATGGCGTCTTCGATGATGTGTATGTCCCCCATGGGGCCGTCGACCATGTGGCCGTCCTCCACGACGGGCGCCGGGTTGCTGTGGCCCCGGCCCACCACACCCGCGTACTGGAAGACCTTCCGCAGCTGGCCCTCCCCGAGCCTCTGGGGGACGGGCCCACGACGCGGGCGCCCCTTGGTCTGGTCGCCGGGGCCCGTAGCGGTGACAAGGGAGGGAACGCCAACGTGGGGGTGTGGGCGCGTACGGATGAGGCGTGGCGCTGGCTCGCCCATGCGCTGACCGTCGAGCAGTTCAGGCAACTCCTGCCGGAGACCGCCGAGTTGGGTGTCACACGGCACGTCCTGCCCAACCTGCGCGCCCTCAACTTCGTCGTCGAGGGGATTCTCGGCGAGGGCGTCGCCGCCCAGCATCGCTTCGATCCGCAGGCCAAGGCCCTGGGCGAATGGCTGCGTTCCCGTTGTCTGGACATACCGGAGGTCCTCCTGTGACCGTCCTCCCGACCGCCCTGGACACCATCGGTCCCGACTACACGGCCAACCGCGAGGCCATGCTCGCCAAACTCGGCGAACTCGACGCCGAGCACGCGAAGGCTCTCGCGGGTGGCGGGCCGAAGTACGTCGAACGGCACCGCAAACGCGGCAAGTTGCTCGCCCGCGAGCGCATCGAACTGCTCCTCGACCCGGACACGCCCTTCCTCGAACTGTCCCCGCTCGCCGCCTGGGGCAGCGACTACGCGGTCGGCGCCTCACTCGTCACCGGCATCGGGGTGGTGGAAGGCGTGGAGTGCCTGATCACCGCCAACGACCCGACCGTGCGCGGCGGAGCCAGTAATCCCTGGTCGCTGAAGAAGGCCCTGCGCGCCAACGACATCGCCCTCGCCAACCGCCTCCCCTGCATCAGCCTCGTCGAGTCAGGAGGCGCCGATCTCCCCTCCCAGAAGGAGATCTTCATCCCCGGCGGCGCCATCTTCCGTGATCTGACCAGGCTTTCGGCCGCCGGCATCCCGACGATCGCCGTCGTCTTCGGCAACTCGACCGCGGGCGGCGCGTACATCCCCGGCATGTCCGACCACGTGATCATGGTCAAGGAGCGCGCGAAGGTGTTCCTCGGCGGGCCGCCGCTGGTGAAGATGGCCACCGGCGAGGAGAGCGACGACGAGTCGCTCGGCGGCGCCGAGATGCACGCGCGCGTCTCGGGCCTCGCCGACCACTTCGCCGTCGACGAGCAGGACGCCCTGCGGCAGGCACGCCGCGTCGTCGCCCGCCTCAACCACCGCAAGGCGTACGGCGATCCGGCCCCGGCGGCACCTCCCAAGTACGACGAGGACGAACTCCTCGGCATCGTCCCGGGGGACCTCAAGACCCCCTTCGACCCGCGCGAGGTCGTCGCCCGGCTCGTCGACGCCTCCGACTTCGACGAGTTCAAGCCCCTCTACGGCACGAGCCTGGTGACAGGCTGGGCCACCCTGCACGGCTATCCGGTCGGCATCCTGGCGAACGCCCAAGGGGTCCTCTTCAGCCAGGAGTCCCAAAAGGCCGCCCAGTTCATCCAGTTGGCCAACCAGCGCGACATCCCGCTGCTCTTCCTGCACAACACCACCGGCTACATGGTCGGCAAGGAGTACGAACAGGGCGGCATCATCAAGCACGGCGCGATGATGATCAACGCCGTCAGCAACAGCCGCGTACCGCATCTGTCCGTCCTCATGGGCGCCTCGTACGGCGCCGGCCACTACGGCATGTGCGGCCGCGCCTACGACCCCCGGTTCCTCTTCGCCTGGCCCAGCGCCAAGTCCGCCGTCATGGGCCCCCAACAGCTCGCCGGCGTGCTCTCGATCGTCGCGCGCCAGTCGGCCGTAGCGAAGGGGCAGCCCTACGACGAGGACGCGGACGCGGCGCTGCGCGCCATGGTGGAGCAGCAGATCGAGTCCGAGTCCCTGCCGATGTTCCTGTCGGGGCGGCTGTACGACGACGGTGTCATCGACCCGCGCGACACCCGCACCGTCCTCGGCCTGTGCCTGTCCGCCATCCACACCGCGCCCTACGAGGGCGCGCGCGGTGGCTTCGGCGTCTTCCGGATGTGACGGCCATGACAGATGTGAGAGGCCACGTGATTTCGACAGTACTGGTCGCCAACCGGGGTGAGATCGCCTGCCGGATCTTCCGCACCTGCCGTGAGCTGGGCATCCGGACAGTCGCCGTGCACTCGGACGCCGACGAGCACGCGCTCCACGCACGCGTGGCCGACGCGACGGTACGGCTGCCCGGCTCGACGCCCACGGAGACGTACCTGCGTGGGGAGATGATCGTGAAGGCGGCCGTCGCGGCGGGCGCGGACGCCGTCCACCCCGGCTACGGCTTCCTCTCCGAGAACGCCGACTTCGCCCGCGCCGTCCAGGCCGCCGGCCTGCTCTGGATCGGCCCCCCGCCCGAGGCGATCGAGGCCATGGCCTCCAAGACCCGCGCCAAGCAACTGATGGGCATCACCCCCCTGGAGCACGTCACCGAGAACGACCTCCCGGTCCTGGTGAAGGCCGCGGCGGGCGGTGGCGGACGCGGCATGCGGGTCGTACGACAACTCGCCGATCTGGACGCCGAGTTGACGGCCGCCCGCGCCGAGGCGACCAGCGCCTTCGGCGACGGCGAGGTCTTCGTCGAGCCCTACGTAGAAGGCGGCCGACACGTCGAGGTACAGATCCTCGCCGACACCCACGGCACGGTCTGGTCCCTCGGCACCCGCGACTGCTCCCTCCAACGCCGCCACCAGAAGGTGATCGAGGAGTCCCCGGCACCGGGCCTGTCGGATCAACTGGCGCAGGAACTGAGCGAGTTGGCGGTACGCGCCGCCCGCGCGGTCGCCTACGAGGGCGCCGGAACCGTCGAGTTCCTGGTCTCCTCGGCCAACAAGGCCCACTTCCTGGAGATGAACACCCGCCTCCAAGTCGAACACCCCGTCACGGAAGCCGTGTTCGGCATCGACCTGGTGGCCCTGCAACTGCGCATCGCGGAGGGCGAGCCCCTGGAAAACGAACCCCCGCACCCGCAAGGCCACGCCATAGAGGCCCGCCTCTACGCCGAAGACCCGTCCCACGACTGGGCCCCCCAAACCGGCACCCTGCACCACCTGGCCGTCCCGACCGGCGTCCGCCTCGACACCGGCTACACCGACGGCGACAACATCGGCATCCACTACGACCCGATGCTCGCCAAGGTCGTAGCCCACGCCCCCACCCGCGCGGAGGCCCTCCGCAAACTCGCCGGAACCCTCGAACGGGCAACGATCCACGGCCCGCTCACGAACCGCGCCCTCCTCGTCAACTCCCTGCGCCACAAGGAGTTCACGACGGCCCACATGGACACGGGCTTCTACGACCGCCACCTCCCGGACCTCACGGAGGCCACCCCCGACCCGCACGCCCCCCTCGCCGCAGCCCTGGCCGACACCCACGGCCGCTCCCGCTTCGGAGGCGGCGGCTGGCGCAACGTCCCCTCCCAGCCACAGGTGAAGCGCTACGCCATGGGCGACACCGAGTGCGAGGTCCGGTACCGCCACACGAGAGAGGGCCTGACGGCGGACGGGGTGCGCGTCATACACGCCGACGCACGTCTCGTCGTACTCGAAGTGGACGGCGTACGGCGGAAGTTCGAGGTCGCGACCTACGGCACCGACCAGGTGTACGTGAACGCGACCACCCTGACAGCCCTACCCCGCTTCCTCGACCCCACCGCCCAACTG
>NZ_JBXVPZ010000657.1:0-4105 GCF_057961495.1 Streptomyces sp. P5F9
CCACTCACATCAGCCGATTCACCCGCCTCGGACTCGAACTCACCGCCTGACAATGGCGAATCCGCCAACAAAGTCCTGAAGGGCCGGGATTCCTGGCTGGATCACGTTGAACACGGTTACGCCGCGCTGCGTATCGAGGGCGACCAGTGCCCCGAGATGATGTCCTCGGCGACGGTGGCGGCCACCGTCGGGCACTTGACGTGTGCTTGCGCACGCGACGTGTGCTTGTGCAAGGCCTCTCCTCTGTGCAAGGAGTCCGCCCGCTCCATCTGACGCTTCGTCAGATACGGCGCTACGATGCCCCGCATCCACCGATCCCGAGGAGGCCCGCATGGGCAAGCTGGACGGGCGCGTCGTCATCGTCACCGGGGCGGCGCGCGGGCAGGGGGAGCAGGAGGTACGGCTGTTCGCGGCCGAGGGCGCGAAAGTCGTCGTAGCGGATGTGCTGGACGAGCAAGGGGAGGCGCTGGCGAAGGAGTTGGGCGCCTCCGCGTCCTACGTCCATCTCGATGTCGGCGAGGAGGCGGACTGGCGTGCCGCCGTGGGGACCGCCAAGGAGGCGTACGGGCGGATCGACGGGCTGGTCAACAATGCCGGGATCCTGCGGTTCAACTCCCTTGTGGACACGCCGCTTGAGGAGTTCATGCAGGTCGTGCGGGTCAACCAGGTGGGCTGCTTCCTGGGGATCAAGACCGTGGCGGCGGCGATGGAGGACGGCGGGACGATCGTCAACACCGCCTCGTACACGGCGGTCACCGGGATGGCCGCTGTCGGGACCTACACCGCCACCAAGCACGCGATCCTCGGGCTCACCCGGGTGGCCGCGCTGGAGCTGGCGAGCCGGCGGATCCGGGTCAACGCCGTCTGCCCCGGGGCGGTGGACACCGCGATGTCCAACCCGGCGCGGCTCGACCCGGACGCGGACCCGGAGGAGATGACCCGGGCGCTGGACGAGCTGTACCGCAAGCTCGTGCCGCTGGGCCGGATCGGGCGGGCCGACGAGGTGGCGCGGCTGGCGCTGTTCCTGACGTCGGACGACTCGTCGTACATCACCGGGCAGCCGTTCGTGATCGACGGGGGCTGGCTGGCCGGGGTCAGTGTCATCTGACGGCATCCGACGGCATCCCTCGCCATCTGACAGGGCGTCATCTATTGACGAATCTGACGCAGCGTCAGAAAGTCGTAGCACTCACAGGAACCATCTGGACTTGGGACGGTGAATCTCCTTGGAATTCGGGCTCTTTGTACAGGGATACGTGGGCAAGCGTGCCGAGACGGACCCGCTGGCCGAGCACAAGGCGCTGATGGAGGAGACCGAGTACGTCATCCAGGCGGACAAGTCCGGCTTCAAGTACGCCTGGGCGTCCGAGCACCACTTCCTGGAGGAGTACTCGCACCTCTCGGCCAACGACGTCTTCCTCGGCTACCTCGCCCACGCCACCGAACGCATCCACCTCGGGTCGGGCATCTTCAACCCCCTCGCCCAGGTCAACCACCCGGTGAAGGTCGCCGAGAAGGTCGCCATGCTCGACCATCTCACCGACAACCGCTTCGAGTTCGGGAGCGGGCGCGGCGCCGGTTCGCACGAGATCCTCGGGTTCATACCGGGGGTGACCGACATGAACTACACCAAGGAGATCTGGGAAGAGACCATCGCCGAGTTCCCCAAGATGTGGCTCCAGGACGAGTACGTCGGCTTCCAGGGCAAGCACTGGCAGCTGCCGCCACGGAAGATCCTGCCGAAGCCGTACGGGAAGGCGCACCCCGCGATGTGGTACGCCGCCGGCTCGCCTCCGTCGTACGCCATGGCCGCGCGCAAGGGGCTGGGCGTCCTCGGGTTCAGCATCCAGAAGGTGTCCGACATGGAGTGGGTGCTGGAGCAGTACAAGACGGCGATCGTGAACGCGGAGCCGGTCGGGGCGTTCGTCAACGACAACGTGATGGTGACCACGACGGCGATCTGTGCGCCGACCCATGACGAGGCGATCCGGATCGCCACGAGTGGGGGGCTGCACTATCTGCCCTCGCTGGTGTTCCGGTACCACGACACGTTTCCTCGGCCTGAGGGGTTCCCGGTGTGGCCGGAGACCTTGCCGGAGTACACGCCGGAGTTCGTCGAACTCCTCGTGGAAGAGGAGCTGTTGATCTGCGGTGACCCGGATGAGGTGCTCACCCAGTGCAAGCGGTGGGAGCAGGCCGGGGCGGATCAGTTGAGCTTCGGGTTGCCGGTGGGGGTGCCGAAGGAGGAGACGTTGCAGACGATTCGGTTGATCGGGGAGCACGTGGTTCCGAAGATCGATACGGATCCTGTGCATCGGACTACGCGGTTCCGGGAGACGGCCTGAGGTTGTACGGCGGCTGCGGGTGTGTGGGGGCTGGTCGCGCAGTTCCCCGCGCCCCTAAAAACAAGCGGAGTTGAGGAGGCGGCCCATGCTCGATCACGTCATCAAAGGTGTCACTGTCGTTGATGGGACGGGGGCGCCTGGGTTTGTCGCCGACGTGGGGATACGGGACGGGCGGATCGCCGTCATCGGTACGGTGGTTGAGGAGTCCCGGACGTCGGAGGATGCGCGTGGGCTCGTGCTCGCGCCGGGGTTTGTTGATCCCCATACCCACTACGACGCCCAGCTCTTCTGGGACCCGTATGCGACGCCGTCCCTCAATCACGGGGTGACGACCGTCGCCGCCGGGAACTGTGGGTTCACTCTCGCGCCGCTGAAGCCGGAGGACGCCGACTACACGCGGCGGATGATGTCCAGGGTCGAGGGGATGTCGCTGGTCGCGCTGGAGGAGGGGGCGCCCTGGAGCTGGCGGGGCTTCGGGGAGTATCTGGACGCGCTCGAAGGGCGGATCGCCGTCAACGCCGGGTTCATGGTGGGGCATTGTGCGCTGCGGCGGTATGTGATGGGGGCGGATGCCGTGGGTGGGCAGCCGAGTGAGGAGCAACTCGCCGAGATCGTACGGCTGTTGCACGAGGCGATGGACGCGGGGGCGTGGGGGTTCTCCACCACCCAGTCCTCCAGCCACTCGGACGGTGACGGGAAGCCGGTTGCCTCTCGGCATGCGTCGCCCGCCGAACTGCTCGCGCTTTCCAGGGCTGTCGGGGAGCACGAGGGTACGCAGATCGAGGCCATCGTCGCCGGGTGTCTCGATCAGTTCAGTGACGCGGAGATCGATCTGTTCGTCGAGATGAGCGCGGTGTCCGGGCGGCCGTTGAACTGGAACGTGCTGACCATCGATGCCGCTGTGCCTGAGCGGGTGCCCCGGCAGTTGTTCGCGAGTGAGCGGGCTCGGAAGGCCGGGGGGCGGGTCGTCGCCCTGACCATGCCGATCCTCACGCCGATGAACATGTCCCTCGGCACCTTCTGCGCGCTGAACCTGATACCCGGGTGGGGGCCGATCCTGAGCCTGCCCGTGCCCGAGCGGATCGCCAAGCTGCGGGAGCCGGACGTACGGGCCGAGATGCTGCGGAGCGCCAACAGCAAGGAGGCGGGCGTCTTCCGGCGGCTCGCGAACTTCGGGCGGTATGTGATCGGGGATACGTACAGCGACGCCAACGAGGGGCTGACCGGGCGGGTGGTCAAGGACATCGCCGCCGAGCGTGGTCAGGAGGCCTTCGAGTGTCTCGTCGAGATCTGCGCGGCCGATGAGCTGCGGACGGTGTTGTGGCCCATGCCTTCCGACAACGATCCCGCCTCCTGGGCGCTGCGTGCCGAGACCTGGCAGCACGAGGACGTGTTGCTCGGTGGGTCCGACGCGGGGGCGCATCTGGACCGGATGTGCGGGGCGCCGTACACGACCCGGTTCATCGGGGACTGTGTGCGAGGGCGGAAGCTGGTGGGGCTGGAGCAGGCGGTGAAGATGCTCACCGATGATCCGGCCCGGTTGTTCGGACTGCGGGAGCGGGGGCAGGTGCGGGAGGGGTGGCATGCGGATCTGGTGCTCTTCGACCCGGAGCGCATCGACGCCGGCAAGGCCACCCTGGTGCACGACCTGCCGGGTGACAGTCCGCGTCTCGACTCCAAGGCGATCGGGATACGGGCCGTGTGGGTCAACGGAGTTGAGGCCATCCGGGACGAGGTGGTGAGCGGGAACGTGCCGGGGC
>NZ_JBXVPZ010000658.1:0-4090 GCF_057961495.1 Streptomyces sp. P5F9
GGAGCGCCCAGGTGACCAGGACGCTCACGGCGACGATCCCCAGCCCGCCCGCGATCAGCAGGGCCGACACCGTGCACACCCCCACCCCCGCGACGGTCGACCCGACGGTCGCGATACCGAATCCGGTCCAGCCCGCGACCGTATGCCCCTCGTCATACTGATGTGCGCTCATGTGCGGCCTCCCTCGAAGCCAGTTCGAAGTCTGGACAGACTGAAGCCCGGACAGACTGAAGCCCGGACGGACAGCAGGTCTCTCACCACCTAAGAAGTTTAGAGTAGAAACCTCTCACAAGCTAAGGCAATAACGATGCAAGCCAAGCCCCGCCCCGCCGCCACCCCGGCCCAGGCGCTGGACGCGATGGACTCCCTCATCGCCACCGCCCAGCTCGGCCAGCAGGAAATGGCCGAGCGGCTGGGCCTGAACGTCACCGATCTCCTGTGCTTCGCGTGCGTCCTGAAGGCCGGCGAGAACCTCCTCACGGCGGGCGACCTCGCCGAACACGCCCACGTCACGACCGGCGCGGTGACCGGCATCCTCAACCGCCTGGAGCGCGCCGGGTTCATCACCCGCGTCCCCGACCCGACCGACCGCCGCCGCGTCCGCGTCGCCTCGGTACCGGCCGCGGTGACCAGAGTCGTCGCCCTCTACGGCCCCTACTACGACCGCCTGAACGCCCAGTTCGCCGACTACTCCCCCGCCGAGATCGCCGTACTGAACGACTGGTTCACGCGGACGTCGACGCTCGCGCAGGACTACATCGAGGAACTCCGGGCGCGCGACAGGGGGGTAAACCCGACCCCGTAGGTACAGCCCGCTGCACCAACGGTCCGGGAGACCGCTTCATCGTGCCCGGACCCGTACGACGGCATCGTTGACCTCAGCCGGTCAAGAGGGTCGGCGCAGGCCCAACGGCCGCCGTACGGAGGGACATCCCATGAAGTCGCTGCTCTCGCCGAAGCCGGGAACCGCGACCGGGACGACCCCCGCGGCCGCCGCTCCCGGACCGTTCGCGTCCTTCGTCAGGTTCGTGGTGTGCGGCGGCGGTGTCGGGGTCCTGTCCAGCTTCGCGGTACCGCTGCTCGCCGCGCTGATGCCCTGGGTGGCGGCGAACGCCCTGATCACGGTCGCCTCGACCGTCCTCTGCACGGAGCTCCACGCCCTGTTCACCTTCGGCACCGGCCGCCGCCCCGGCCTGCGCGAGCACTGGCAGTCGGCGGGCTCGGCCACGGCGGCCTACGCGGCGACGTCCGCCGCGATCCTCGTCCTCCACACCGTCCAGCCCTCCCCGGGCATGCTCACCGAGCAGATCGTCTACCTCAGCGCCTCCGGCCTCGCCGGCATCGGCCGCTTCCTGGTCCTGCGCCTGTTCGTCTTCGCGGACCGCGGCACGCGCACGGCAGCCATCACGATCCCGGTGGGCCCCTCGGCGTTCAGCGCGGCCGCGTGAGGACCCCGGCGCACCAACGGAAATGCCCGTCACCACCGTCCGACGAGAACAGGTCGTAGGTCGCCAGCGCATACGCCCGCTGGTAGAGGACGAGCGTGTCGGGCGAGTACCGGAACTCCTCGGCGAACAACCGGGTGAGCGTGGCGGTATGCCGTTCCGCGTACGGCCCGTACATGTCCCATACGGCGGCTGCCACGGCAGCCTCGAAGGCCGGGTCCCCGGCGGTCGTGAAGAACCCGAAGTCGAGTACGGCCGCAGGGGCGCCGGTGTCGTCGACGTGGATGTTCGGCGGCACGAGGTCACCGTGCACGACGCCGACCGGCCCGCCGTCCGGAAGCGCCCGCAGGGAGTCCACCGTCTCGCGCACGATGCCCGCGAGGCCGGGCACCCGAGCGGCGAGCAGACCACCGTGCCGACGAACGGCACGCCGGACGAGGTCGGCGAGCGCGTCGGGAAAACGGGCGTGCCCCTCCCAGAGAGCCCGGTCGTCCCCCTGCACGACGAGCCGCCGCATGGCCTCGCTGCCGGGCACGGCGGCCAGCCCCCGCAACACCGTCAACAGCGCGTCGGTCTCCCGCCCGGCCAACTCCGGCCCCGGCGCCACGACCGCCGAGTCACCCCGCAACGGGACGCCTCCCAACTCCCGTTCGTAGGTGACCAGAACCCCGTCGTGCTCCTCGACACCGAGAATCTCCGGCGTGGCGAAGGGCAGCAACTCCCCCTCGCGCGCGATGTCTTCGTAGACCTGCCGCATGAGCCCCACTCCCACCGGCCGCCGACCGCTCCACACCTTCCCGACCGTCCCGTCACCGAGCCGGTAGACGGCGCCCTCGACACCCGCGGCGAGCGGCCGGACGTCCTGGTGACCGCGGTCGGCGAAGTAGCGGATCCAGTGGGCGGTGTGCTCCTGGCGGTGGGTGACCATGGCGGAAGTGAACCCCTGAAGGTGTCAATGGGCGTGTGGGCAGGGGTCGTTCGCGGAGTGCGACTCCCGTTGCCGCCAACTCCCCGGCGGCTCCCCGTGGTTGCGGGTGAAGGCGGCCGCGAAGGCGTACGGCGAGGTGTATCCGACGGCGTGGGCGATGGCCGCGAGGGTGAGTTCGCCGGTGCGGAGGTGGTCGCGGGCCAGGGCCATCCGCCAGTCGGTCAGGTACCGCATCGGGGTCTGGCCGAGGGCGTCGCGGAAGGTGCCGACCGGCGGCCGTACGGAGGCCTTCGTCGACGCGCGCGACATCGCCGCCGTCGCGGTGGAGACGCTGCTCGACCCCGAGGCCCACGCCGGGGCACGGTACGCGCCCGCCGGACCGCAGGCCCTCACCGTCGCCGAGGTCGCCGACACCATCACCGCCGTGACCGGCCGGCCCGTCCGGCACCAGGGCATCGGCCCGGAGGCGTGGATCGGGGGTGCGGTCGCGGCCGGGGTCGTGCCCGCCGACTACGCGGTGATGCTGCGCCGGGCCGGGCGGCGACCGCCTTCCAGGACGGGACTTCGCGCGGCGGAACGCCGGTGCCTGGCATCTCCGGCGGGGGTGAAGTGACCGTGGGCATGGGCGAGTTCGGGGCGCTCGATCCGTTCTTCCGGATCGTGCGGGAGGGGCTCGCGGGGCTCGTCGACGGTGATCACTTCTTCGAGCTCCTGGCCGAGGACGTGGTCGTCGAGTACGTCGTGTCCGTGCCCGGCTACCCGCGCCGGGTTGAGGGACGCGGGGCGGTGGCGGACCTGTATCGCGGCTACGGCGACGTCATGCTGCTGCACAGCGCGGACGAACTGGCCGTCCACCGGGACCCGGGACGTCCGTGGCCGTCCTTGAGTACGCGGTGCACGGACGGGCTGTCCGGACCGGGCGGGCCTACGACAACCACTTCGTCTCCGTGGTCACCGTCAAGGACCGGAAGGTGACGCACTGGCGCGACTATCTGGACCCCGTCGCCGTGTTCCGGGCCACGGGGTGGCCGGTGGAGGATCGCTGAAGGTCCGAGGGGTCGCTGAAGGACCGCTGGAGAAATGGCTCGTCGTCGACTGACGGGCTTCGCCGGACCTGACCGTGGAAGCCCTGCCCGCCTTGAACTAGCCCGCCCTGCGGAAAGCCTCGTCCATGTCCGAGAAGGGTGCTTGCCCGTCGTCGAG
The DNA here is from genome assembly GCF_057961495.1 of Streptomyces sp. P5F9. Taxonomy (NCBI): domain Bacteria; kingdom Bacillati; phylum Actinomycetota; class Actinomycetes; order Kitasatosporales; family Streptomycetaceae; genus Streptomyces; species Streptomyces sp. P5F9. The sequence continues at coordinate 3,577 of NZ_JBXVPZ010000658.1, forward strand.
CAGCAGCGTCTCGTCCTCCCCGAAGTCCGGGGCCTGGAAGGGGTTCGTCGCCGGAGGGGGCGATCCCGCGCTGGATTGGCGGGACGCCCCTTCCGGGGCGGAGAACAGCGAGGTCGGTTCGATGAGAGGTCTCCCGTTCGTTACAGGCCGCTAGGACCTGGTGTGCCGTGAACCGGGCACAGCGGTCCTACAGCTTGCTCATCTTGGAGTACGGACTCAGGATGCGCTCCTGGACCGACCCGAAGTCGACGAGCACCGCGATTCCGTCCTCGATGCCGATGACCCGGCCGAGGCCGTACATGTCGTGTGTGACCTGGTCGCCCACGGCGAACTGCTTGGGTGCCGCCGCGGCCGGGGCCTTGAAGGGACTGGTGGGCAAATAGCGCTTCGGTGCAGCTGGCTTTGTCATTGACTCCAGTATGGGCCTAGACACGCCACTCGCTGAGGCCGTCCACATCGCTTGTTCATCACAGATCGGGCAACCGGGAACCACCACGCCGCCCCGGACGTACCC
>NZ_JBXVPZ010000659.1:0-4065 GCF_057961495.1 Streptomyces sp. P5F9
GGCCCGGGCCGATCGGGACCGGGGCGCCGGCCAGTCGCACGGGTCCGGTGTCGGGGGCGCCGACCGGGACGGGCACGACGGGGTCGTGGGAGGGCGGCGGCGGTACGGGAACGCGCCCGCCACCACCGCTGCGGCCGGCGGTGGGCGTCGGTTTCACGGGCGGGCGGCCGCCGCGCCGGGTCTCGATCAGGGTCACCGCGCGCTCGGGCAGCCAGGCCGAGGCCGTACCGCTGTCGTCGGAGCCGGAGCCGAAGAGGTGGGGGGCGAGCTGGGCCTGGAGGTCTGCCGGATTCGGCCGGCCGGTGGCCTCCATCTGCATGCAGGACTCGATGAGGGGGCGCAGTTCGTCCGGGAGGCCGGCGAGGTCGGGGCCCTCGCGCAGCAGCATGAAGACGGTCTCGACCGGGTTGGCGCCGTGGAACGGGGGGTGTCCGGTGGCGGCGAAGACGAGCATCGAGCCGAGCGAGAACACGTCGCTCGCGCCGGTGACGCTGCGGGAGTCCTTGGCCTGCTCGGGAGACATGTAGGCGGGCGTACCCACCGCCACGTTCGTCATCGTCAAACGTGTGTTCGATACGCCCGAGGCGATACCGAAGTCGATGACCCGCGGCCCGTCCTCGACCACGAGCACGTTGGACGGTTTGAGGTCACGGTGGACGAGACCCGCCCCGTGGATGGACTGGAGCGCCTCCGCGACCCCCGCCGCGAGCCAGCGCACCGCCTGGGCCGGCATGGGCCCGCACTCGTTCACTATCTCTTCGAGGGAGGGCGCGGGCACGTACGCGGTGGCCAGCCACGGCACCGCGGCCCGCGGATCGGCGTCGACCACGGCGGCCGTGTAGAAACCGGAGACCGCACGCGCCGCCTCGACCTCGCGCGTGAAGCGGACCCGGAACAGCTGGTCCTCGGCGAGTTCCGTCCGCACGGTCTTGATCGCCACCCGCCGGCCGGACGCCGAGCGCGCGAGATAGACCAGCCCCATGCCGCCCGCGCCCAGCCGTCCCAGCACCTCGAACGGCCCGATCCGCCGCGGATCGTGCTGCGTCAGCTGATCCACCACTTGCCTGCCACCTCCCCGTACGGGCCACGCCACCCACATATGTACGCGACCCCGTGCAGCGTCTCACCACCGCACCGCCATGACGGCGCGCACCCTGATTCTTCCTGGCCGGGCCACAGGTTGCGAACCCGGCGACTAATCGGGGTGTCTCGCCATATCTCCGGACAAACGTCCAGGTGTCAGCGTTGCAGCAGTGCGAACGACGCCCCTTGATTGTCCGTGACGACCGCCACTTTCCCGTACGACGTCTCGAAGAGCGGAACCTGCACCCGCCCGCCGAGCCGGTGCACGGCCCCCAGGACCGGCTCGATGTCCTCGACCCGGAAGTGAACGAGGAAATGCGGCGGCATCTCGACCGGGAAGACGTCGGAGACGGGAGCGCGCCCGAAATCGGGGGCGGCATCCGGTCCGAAGAGGGCGTCTGTGAAAAGTCCGCCGTAGAAATTGTTGGCGGCCTCCGTGTCGCGGGCGTACAGCTCGGCCCAGCCGAAGGTGCCGGGCTTGTGCCGGGTGCCGAAACCGGGGTGCCGGGCCGCCTGCCACAGCCCGAAGACGGCACCTTCGGTGTCAGCGGCAAGAACGGCGGTGCCCAGTTCCCCCAAGGAAACCGGCGCCATGACGACCTGCCCGCCCGCCTCCCGGATGCGCCCGCTCAGCCGCACCACGTCCGGCGTCGCGAAGTACACCGTCCACACGGTCGGCATCCGCCCGTCCGCCTTGTGGGCGAGCGCCGCGACGGCCTCGCCGTCCTTGCGGGCCCATACGGAACCGCCGTACGCCTCCTCGAAGGTCCACCCGAAGAGCTCACCGTAGAACCGCCTGCCCGCCGCCAGGTCCGGAAGCTGTGCGTCCACCCAGCAGGGGACGCCCTCTCCGTACGCGGATGCCCTGTTTTCGGCCATACCGTCAAAGTAGCGGCGACGCACGCACCCCGCAGACCAGGCACACCACCCTCTGGACCCTCGTGCACCCCATTTGCAGTCGGCCGAATCGCGCTCCGATCACCCCTCGGTAAGCTGACGGCATGACAGGACAAGTGCGTACCGTCGACGGCCGCGTGGCCGGCCGGCGTGGGCAGGCGACCCGGCAGAAGCTGCTCGACTGCCTAAGCGAGATGCTCAGCTCCTCCCCTTACCGGGACGTCAAAGTCATCGATGTCGCCCGGAAGGCGGGGACTTCACCCGCGACCTTCTACCAGTACTTCCCGGACGTCGAAGGCGCCGTCCTGGAGATCGCCGAGCAAATGGCCACGGAGGGCGGGCAGTTGACCGAACTGCTGGCCGGCCGGTCATGGGTCGGCAAGGCGGGTTGGCAGACCTCCCAGGAACTCGTGGACGGTTTCCTGGAGTTCTGGCGCAGGAACGACGCGATCCTCAGGGTCGTCGATCTCGGTGCCGCCGAGGGAGACAAACGGTTCTACAAGATCCGGATGAAGATCCTCAACTCCGTGAACAACTCCCTCTCGGACGCGGTCGCCGAGTTGCAGTCCAAGGGCAAGGTCGACAAGGACGTGAACCCGGCGGCGGTCGCCGGTTCACTGGTCGCGATGCTCGCGGCCGTCGCCTCGCACCAGAAGGGTTTCCAGACGTGGGGTGTCAAGCAGGCTGAACTCAAGCCGAACCTGGCGCTGTTGGTCCACCTGGGCGTGACCGGCAAGAAGCCGACGAAGTAGGAGCGGTTCCTGCTTCCAGGTCCCAAGTCCTGTCTCGCGGGCGGTGGTTCACTCCGGTGGACCACCGCCTGCCCTGCATCCACGACGAGTTCAGCGCCGCACGACCCGGAACAGCCGGATCTCCCGCTCCACCCTCTTCTGGTACGTGGCGTACGGCGGCCAGAACGCCAGCGCGCTCTTCCACACCTCAGCCCGCTCCTCCCCCTCCAACAGCCGTGCGGTGACCGGGATCTCGGCACCCTTCCAGCTGATCTCGGCGTCGGGATGGGCGAGCAGGTTGTGCGTCCAGGCGGGATGACCGGGACGTCCGAAGTTGGACCCGACGAGCACCCAGCCGCCCTCCTCCGGCATACAGGCGAGGGGACTGCGCCGCACCTGCCCGCTCCTCGCCCCCGTCGAGGTCAGGATCACCCCCGGCAGCATCTGCGCGCTGAGCAGCACCTTCCCGCGCGTGAGCCGGTGCACGGCCCGGTCCATGGCGGGGATGACATGCGGGGCGATACGCGCGAACGCCCGGGTCGACGAAACCTTCTGCACCGCACGCACACCGATCACACCGTCACCTCGCGGCTCTCGAAAAGGTGCGCACCTTCGGCGGCGTGCGCCCGAAGCCGGTGCACCGGCCCGAACAGCAGCTCGTCCCCGGCGGCACGCTTGAAGTAGAGATGGGCGTCGTGCTCCCAGGTGAACCCGATCCCGCCGTGCAGCTGAATCCCCTCGGCGGCGGCGGTCCGTAAGGCCTCCAGAGCCTGCGCGAGGGCGAGCCCACCGGCCCGCTCCCCCTGGCCGGTCGCCCAAGCGGCGTAGTAGGCAGCCGACTTGGCGGCCTGCACCTGCACATACACATCGGCCAACCGGTGCTTCACCGCCTGGAACGACCCGATGGCCCGCCCGAACTGCTCACGCTGCTTGACGTAGTGGACGGTCCGCTCCAAGGCCCGGTCGGCGGCCCCGACGGCTTCGGCGGCGAGTACGGCGGCGACGGTGTCGCCGGTGGCGGAGAGCTCCCGCAGAATCTGCTGACTGTCATCGGCGCCGAGCAACTCCCCCTCCACATCCCGCAGTTCGAGCCGGGCCTGCGGCCGCGTCGCGTCGAGGGAGGTCTGCCGTACCCGCACGAGCCCGACGGCATCCCCCGCCACCAGGAACAGCAGTGTCCGAGACCGGGCGAAGCCTCCGGCATGGGCGGCGACGAGCAGCAGCTCCGCGCTGTGCCCGTCGAGAACCTGCGCGACCTGCCCGTACAGCCGCCACCCGGAGTCTCCGACCTGCCGGGCCTGCACCCCGCCCGCGCGCCCGCCCCCGGCCCCAACGGCGGCGAGTGGGCCGGGGG
>NZ_JBXVPZ010000660.1:0-4053 GCF_057961495.1 Streptomyces sp. P5F9
CAGCGGATGCACGCCCCGGGCAGACACCCGCGCGTTCACGAACCTTGACCGGCTACACCACTTCGCGGGACACCATCGCAGGTAGTACTGGATAATGCCCCGGTAAACGGTTCCGAACGTCGCCACGATCGCATGATCGCTGCTGTTGATCAGGGGCGTCCTCTTCGCGGGTTTTCCGCGGGCGAGATAAGGGGCGCACTTGGCTTTAATCACGTCCCGTGGGACACGCAGAGCGATCTGGCCGTTGACACGACGGTAACGGCCTGTCTTCTTCGTGTCGTTGTGCTGGGTCGTGATCTCGTAGCCGAGAAACCTCGCTGCCCCGGTGCGGGCATGAGTGATCAGCGTCTTCTCCTGGGACAGTTCCAGCTTGAGTTCGTCACGCAGGAATTGGGCCAGGCACTGTTTGATCTGCTCGGCTTCGGCTTTTGGTCCGGTGAAACCAAGGAGGTGATCGTCCGCATAGCGTATGTAGCGCAGCCTGCGGTAGGCCGGATCGTTGGGATCCGCGCTTGGCAGACTGACCATCCGCTCACGCAACGCACGGGCCAAAACCCGATCGCCGCGTCGGCGGGCTTTCGCCAGCAAATTCTGCAACTCCAGATAGGCCGGGTTTCGGGCCCGGCGTTTCCCTCGGGTGTACTCCGGAATCAGAACTTTTTCGACAAACTCGTCCAGCTTGTGCAGATAGATGTTGGACAGAACCGGGGATGCCACTCCGCCTTGCGGCGCTCCGGAGAGCGTGGCACCCCACTTCCACTCCTCCAGGTATCCGGCTGTCAGCATGTTGCGCACCAGCCGTAGAAACCGCTGGTCATGGATCTTCTCGCCGAGAACCGACAGCAGGACCTGATGGTCCAGGCTGCCGAAGCAGTCGGCGATGTCCCCTTCAATGAACCAGGATGTCCCGGTCCAGGTATGGTCAACCTCCCGCAATGCGGTGTGGCAGCCCCGACGGGGACGGAAGCCATGCGAGTGGTCGGAGAAGGTCGGCTCGTAATATGCCTCTAATAACAGGCGGATTACTTCACCGACGAGTTTGTCCGACCAGGTCGGCAGCCCCAGCGGGCGCATCTTCCCATTCTTCTTCGGGATATGGATGCGTCGGACCGGTTTGAAGCGGTAACGCTCGTGACGTATCGCCTCGGTGATCCGGTCGATCTTCCGCTGTGACATGCCGTCCACGGTTTCCGGCGTGACCCCGGGCGTCATCGCCCCATGGTTGGCGTAGATGCGACCGTAGGCCAGCAGATACAACTGCGGGTTGAACAGTTGCCGATACAGTTCCTCGCACGGCAGGCCACGCCTGCCGCGTTCACGCAGGACACCCAGCACCGTTTTGGCGCTCTGCATTACGCATACCTCCCGGGTTCGAGTGTCCGAATCACCTGGCCCCCTTCGCCCGATGCGGACGGCTTTCCCGTCCTCCCTGGCCGGTCGTGACTCCGGCGACTACTACGGGGCCTCCGTCACCATAGGACTCGCGTCCCGTAGGTGATCCCACGTTCGTCTCTGTCTGTACGTTCTAGCGCGACTTAGGCGTCCCACTCATCTCCTTGAATGTCCTCGTTGGACATCGCTCCGCACCCCGGAGGTGCACCGGGCAACAATGAAACCCCGTGCAGAGTGCGGCGCCGGTTTCAGTTGTTTTTCCGGCGGATGGGAACTTGCATCTTCTGGAGATTGGGCTTCAAACAATCCAGTCTTCGCCATATCGCGCGGGCCGCCCAGCACACCGCCTCTGACAACTGAGCCCGGTCACTGGTTTTCTGACATGCTGTTGTCCCCTTCACCTTTCGGATCCAGGTGAGACATTCGGCCCAGGAACCTCCTTCCGAGTTCCTCCCGGTTGAACCGGGGATACAAACAGAGCGCCTCGTGGCGCACAAGATCCGCTCCACGTTCCATGAGGGGCCGCCTCACCGCCCGCCCCTCCCCCGTGCCGTAGGACAAAAGCTCCCCTCAACAACGAGCTTCCCCGCCCAAACTCCCAGCTCAGACCGCCATCCTTCTGCTACGCGCCCCGCCGACCAGGTACGCCTCGCGCAGATTCGATCCGGGGAGGTTGGCGCTGCTGAGGTGCGCGCCGCTCAGGTTGGAGTCCGGCAGGTTCGCGGCGCCCACTCCGGTGAGGTCCTCTTCGATGCTCCCCTCGCGGCTGGCGCTGCGTACGGCGATGTGCGGCAGATAGGCGTCGCGCAGATCCACCTCGGAGCTGCCGTCGTGGGCGGGATTACGGCGTGCGAGGACCTCGAAGGCGGCCTGGACATCGGCTTCGGGCCGTCCGGCGTATCCCGCGCTCTCCTTCCCGGCGGGCAGGGAGTGGGCGCGGATGTAGGCGGACAGGACGTCCACGATGGATGCCTGGTCGCGGGACGAGTCCTTCATGATGCGCTGCAGGGCGTAGATGCCGCCCAGGCGCACGTCGGCGGAGGAGTTGCCCAGATTGTCGATGGCGGCCGTGTAGCGGTCGGTGATCTGTCCTTCCCTGGTCGTAGCCGTTTCGTTGTGATTCAGAAGCACGCTGATCAGTACGGCCGCGATGGCGGCGATGGCCGTCAGCGTGCTGCCGATCGCCGTGCCGAGCACTTCGATGTGACGCGTCCAGTCCCGCGCCACCCCTGTCTGGTCGCCGGCGTGTGAGTCCGGTGTCGACAGCCGTGTGGCATCCGTATCGTCCGGGCGCCGCACTGCATCGCCGGGGTCAGACGGAGTTGGCGTCTGCGGGTCACAGGCCCCCGTCCGTTGCTGTCCCGTCGTGGCACGAACTGCCGCTCGGCGTTGGGCAATACGGCGAAGCTGCTGTGCTGATCTCCTGCCCTGGGAAGCGCTCGTCGCCATGACGTCATTTGATCTGACCAGCGCGGTCATCCGGGGAGTCTTTACAGCTCCCGCACGGCCTCTTGCACCACGTGAGCGGCGATCTTTGCCGTGCCATGCCTCAGAAACGGCGGTCAACGGCAGAGGCCGCGCCAGCCGTACGTCCCGGAGGACTCTGCAGCCACAGCACGCGTACGACGATCGGCTTCCCGACAGCGACATCTGCCATGCGGAACGGCCGACCGCCCCGTCGAGAGTGGGCGCGAACGACAGCCTGCCCGGCAGCCGGTGTGCCGCGGCCCAGACCCTGGGCACCCCACTGCTACCCATCGTCGAGCAGACCGGGGCGACGGCTCCTGGCACGTATGGCCCCCTAACCGCCCACATACACACCTCCTTGGTCAACGTGTCGGTCCACGGCCCCTTCTCCGACCTCCACGGCCGCCACCGACTCCGCCGGCTCGCTCGCCTGCGGCCTGTCCGGGTCTATGACGTCGTTGGTCGCCGCCCGCGCCATCATTGGAGATTGTCAAGGCAGTCCTGAAACGTCAGCACTCACTCTCGGACGCCGCCATTGCGGCTCGCCCGCACCAAAGCCACCAACTCCCTCGACCGATCCGCACCGATCCGCAGCTCCTTCCGCAGCGACTCAGCCGACACCGGACGCTGATGCAGCTCCCGATGCCGGGCATCCATCCGCCGAGCACGCTCCAACAGCGGATCACCACCACCACGTTCACGACCGCCATCGCCCTCGGCGTCCCCCGCACCCCCGCGCCCCGTCTCCGCCCGGACACTCGGCCGGTGAGCCAACAACTCCACCGACAACAGCAACGCGACCGGCGGCCAACCCGCCACCAGCACCGGCTTCCACGCCAGCGCCGGCGCCGCCGCGATATTCGCAGTCAGGGACACCGCGATCCCCAGCAGAAAGGCCAGCCACACCACATACCGTCCCCGGCGGGCACCACCCGGCGACGGTTTCAGCAAGCCAACCGTCGCCAGCAGCAACAAACCGTCCACCGACAGCGGCCACAAGGACGCGCTCACCTCATCCGCACCACCTTGCAGGGCGAACTCCCGCTGATGCACATAGGAGGCATACGCCGCCACCCCCGCAACCACCAACGCACAACCCCGCCGCAACCACGCATCAAGATCAGACGGACCACTCTCTGCCACCCGGCGCGGCTCCCGGCTCGGGACAAACTCGGCACCCGAGGTGTTCATCGC
>NZ_JBXVPZ010000661.1:0-4044 GCF_057961495.1 Streptomyces sp. P5F9
CCGCCCCCGCCTATGCCTTCCGCCCCCATGCCGAGATCATCGGAGCCGTCGCCAGATCCATCGTGCCGGAGGCGACGTTGGCCAGGTGGCGGTCGATCTCCTCGTCCGTGGCCAGGCCCGCGGTGACGAGTTGGCAGCGGATCTGGCGGACCGTCGCGGATTCCAGGGCGGCGCAGGCAGGTGAGGTCACCGGGAAGTACGCGTCGGCCTCCACCCTGCGCAGGCCGGCCTCGCGGAGCAGGCGCGGGAGTCGGCGGCCGTAGGAGAGGTCGGCGCCGCGGTCGGCGAGGAGTTCGCGGAAGCCGTGGCGGAGGCGGTTCGCGAGTTGCTGCTCGGGGCCGTGTTCGTCGGGGCAGAGCAGAGGCTGCAGGGCGGGGTCCGCGTCCTCGATCAGGAGGCGGCCGCCGGAGCGCAGGGACTTGATCATCGAGCGCAACGCCCGTTCCCGGTCCGGCACATGGACGAGGACGAGCCGGGCGTGCACGAGGTCGAAGCCCTCCCCCGGCGGTTCCTCGGCGCCGACGTCATGGACACGCACCTCGACCGGCGGGCGTGCGGCCGAGGCGACCTGCGAGGTGTCGATGTCGGTCGCTACGACCTTTCCGGTCGGGCCGACCTTCTTGGCCAGCCAGGACACCACCGAGGTGCCGCCGACGCCGACCTCCCAGACGCGCCAGCCGGGTCCGACGCCGAACCCCTCCAGGTGCCGGAACGTCGTGGGGTCGAAGAGCGTGGCGAAGGCGTCGAAGCGCTGTCCCGCCTCGGACTGCCGGTTGTCGAGGAGATACCCGTCGGATCGCGTCATGCCGCGATCATCCCAGTTGCCCCGCTTGTCGACAGGGGGCGACGCTCCGGTTGTCGACAGGGCGAAGCTCCGGCCCACCGCACCCTTGCCGCGACCGTGCACCGGTTCGTCCAAACCTTCGTCCACAGCCGGGAACAAAGCGGAGGATTCCGTTCCCACAGGCTTACCCACGGCTCACGTCGGCCTGGCAAACTGGCACGCCAAGGCGCAGAAATGCGATGCGAGGGGATCCACGCAAGGAGATCCGGATGTCCATGGCAGGGAATCTTCGGAAGGTCACGGGCCTCGGCAGGGTCGGCGGCCTCCGCAAGGTGGCACGGCTGGCCCGGCGGCGCCCGCGGGTCGACCTGAGCCACCCGGCCCGGTCACCGCTGGGCTCCTCGGTGGTGAACTGCGTCACTTATCAGGACGGCGTCCGCGTCCCGGTCGGCGGCGATCTGGTGGACGCCGTGGAGCGGGTGCGCAAGAAGGACGACGGCTTCGTCTGGCTCGGGCTGCACGAGCCGACGAACGATGAGTTCGCGGGCATCGCCGAGCTCTTCGACCTGCACCCGCTGGCGGTCGAGGACGCGATCGAGGCACATCAGCGCCCGAAGGTGGAGCGCTACGGCGAGACGCTGTTCGCCGTGTTCAAGACGGTCTGCTACGTCGAGCACGAGAAGCTGACCGCGACGAGCGAGGTCGTGAACACCGGCGAGATCATGGTGTTCATCGGCGCCGACTTCGTGATCACCGTGCGGCACGGACGGCACGGCTCACTGGGGCCGCTGCGCGAGGAGTTGGAGTCGAACCCGCGACAGCTCGTCAAGGGACCGGCCGCGGTGCTGCACGCGATCGCGGACCATGTGGTCGACGACTACCTGAGCGTCACGGACTCGGTGCAGGCGGACATCGACCAGGTGGAGACGGACGTGTTCGCGGAGAACGGCGCACGGGCGGACCCGGGCCGCATCTACCAGCTCAAGCGTGAACTCCTGGAGTTGAAGCGGGCGGTCGTCCCCCTCAGCCGCCCGCTGGAGGAGCTCGCCACCCGGCCCATGCGGGTGATCGGGCCGGAGATACAGGCCTACTTCCGGGACGTCTCCGACCACTTGCTGCGCGCGAAGGAGCAGATCGCGTCCTTCGACGAACTGCTCAACTCGATTCTGCAGGCGCACCTCGCCCAGGTGACGGTCGCGCAGAACGAGGACATGCGGAAGATCACGGCCTGGGCCGCGGTGATCGCCGTACCGACGATGGTGTGCGGTGTGTACGGCATGAACTTCGACCACATGCCGGAGCTGCACTGGCGGTTCGGCTATCCCCTGGTCATCGGCGTGATATTCGTGTCCTGTCTGGCGCTGTACCGGGGCTTCCGGCGCAACGGCTGGCTGTGAACGGCAGCCGCTGAACCGGAAACGGTCCGGCGGTACAACGTCCGGAAACGGTCCGGCAGTTCAGTGCCCGGAACCGCCCGGCGGTTCAGCGCATGCCGCTGCGGGCGTAGACGCTCTCGACCCAGCCGGCGAGTTGTTCCTCCGTCAGATGCTGGGCCAGGTCGGCCTCGCTGATCATGCCGACGAGGCGTTTGTTCTCGATGACGGGAAGCCGGCGGATCTGGTGTCCCTGCATCTCCTGGAGCACCTCGCCGACATCGGCGCCGGAGTCGATCCAGCGGGGGGTGCCCTGGGCCATCTCGCCTGCGGTGATCTTGGCCGGGTCGTGGCCCATGGCCACACAGCCGACGACGATGTCCCGGTCGGTGAGGATGCCGCAGAGCCGTTCGTTCTCGTCGCTGATGGGCAGGGCTCCGACGCCCAGTTCGCGCATCAGCTGGGCGGCGCGGTCCAGGGTTTCATGGGCGGGGATCCACTGGGCGCCCCGGTGCATGATGTCTCCGGCGGTGGTCATGTAGTACCTCCCGGTGCCGGACGGCCGGCGCGGCACAGAACGTTCCGCTAGTCCCGGCGCCCTACATTCTCGCCGCGCGACGGGGTGAACGCACCCGGACGGTCACCATTTCCGGTGCGCCGTCGCGCCACCCCAGGTCCCGTGGGACTCACCCGCTCTGCGGATCAGCCGTTCCACGCCGGGTGACGCGGGTCGTCGGCGCGTACCAGGACGTCCGCGGTGCCGGCCGGGTCGGTCTCGTCCTCGTAGCGCTCGAAGGCGGGGAGGGTCCAGTGCTCGGTCTCGGGGGTACGGCGGCGCAGGGCGCCCGGTGAGAGGAGGACGTGGACGGTCAGGTCGAACGGGAACCAGTGTCGAAGGAGGAGGGGGCCGTGCAGCAACAGGACGGCACCGGGCGGGAGTTGGACGTAGGGGCTGCGGGTGGCGCGGTCGGCGACCGGGTCCCACAGATCGGGCAGGACGCGGCCGTCCCCGTCCGGTTCGAGCGGGCCGAAGACCTCGCGCCACAGGGCACCGGTGTCGAACCAGCCGTCGTAGTACGCCTCGACGTCCTGGCGTCCGTACTCCAGCCGCAGCGAGGCCGGGCGCAGAAACCCACCGGTGCCGACGACGAGCGAGGAACGGCCGCGGACGCGCAGCGCCTCCGAGACGCGTTCGGCGAGGTCGCCGGGGTGGGCCGCCGGAGCGCCGTCGAAGGCGACGCGCGGCCAGGGGCTGCCGTCGGCCGGCTTCAGGTCGAGCAGACGCTCGGCGAGCAGGTCGCCGAGCCGGTCCCAGGTGATCGCTTCCAGTCGCACAGGGCCCATGATGCGGCAGGGCGCGATCAGGATGCGTCGGGCCGGTGGCTGCTACGGGCCGCGAGAAGGTGCGGAAGGTGGGTCTCGCTCCAGGCGCGGGCGGCGTCGAGGAGCGGGACGAGGCTGCGGCCGAGCGGGGTGAGGGCGTATTCGACGCGCGGCGGGTTCTCGTCGTACGCGGTCCTGGTCAGCAGGCCGTCGCGCTGCATGGCGCGCAGGGTCTCGCTGAGGACCTTGGGGGTAACGGCCTTGAGCGGTATACGGAGTTCGGTGAAGCGGCGCGGGCCGCCTTCGAGGCAGCGGACGATCATGCCGGTCCACTTGTCGCCCACCCTGAACGGCATCACGGATGAGGGACAGACGGGGTCGAACATATCGGGATCGAGCGGTTCCTGCCGTACGGCGTCCGTCTCGTCGGTCATGTGCCGAGGCTAGCGCCGGTTCCGTTGAAGTAACCGGGCCTCGGCTGCCTAGCGTGCAGGTCGGGCGGCGAACAGCGCTGCCGGACAAGGGAGTTGGGCATGAGCGGGATCGTGGTCCTCGGGGCCGGGG
>NZ_JBXVPZ010000662.1:0-4041 GCF_057961495.1 Streptomyces sp. P5F9
GTCGATGAGGGGGACCAGCCGGGACTTTGTGGTGGGGGTGCTCGCAGCGGTTGTGTGGTCCTCGTACGGCGGGTGGAGTTCGGCGGCGGGTTCCGGTTCTTCGACGACGGGCGGAGCATCTGTGAGTCGCGTCGGCGGCTCGGCAAGTGGCACGTGAGTACTGGCCGATGGCATCTCGGCCGTCGACGGGGTGTCAGGCACTCGCGGCTCGTCCGCTGAATCCGCCTCGCCTCGGAGGATCGTTCCGGCGCCCGGTCCCATGTCCCCGATCTCGTCCGCGAGTTGGTGGACGAGGATGTCGTGCCGGAACGCCGTCTCGCCGACGTCGGCGCATGTACTGCCGTACACGGAAAGGCGGTTGCCGTCCTCCCGTACGACTTCTACGGAGCGGTGTGCGGTGCGGGCCTCCTTGGTGAGGAGGGCGGCGAGGCGGTTGGCGTGTGGGCTGCGGACGGCGACGCGGGGGCGCAGCCGGGTGCGGGCGAAGTCTCCGGCCTCCTGGTCGGCGACGAGTCTGCCCTGCTCCAGGGTGACGACCCGGTCCGCGCTGCGGGCGGCCTCCTTGGGGTCGGCGGTGGTGAACAGGACCGTGCCGCCCTGGGCCGCGTGCGCGCGCAGCATGCCGTACAGCCAACGGCTTTCGGGGGCCGAGAGGGCGTCCGCGGGTTCGTCCAGCACGAGTGTGTGCGGGTCGGACAGCAGGGCGCAGGCGAGGCCGAGGCGGCGGTCCATGCCGCGCGCGAGACTGCCGAGGCGTTCGTCGCGGAGGCTGACGATGCCGACCACTTCGAGGACCTCGTCGGCGCGCCGGGCGGGAACGCCCGCCGCGGCGCACAGCATCCGGAGGTGGCCGCGGACCGATCGGGCCGGATGTCCCGGCACATCGCCCAGGAGGACGCCGACCTCGCGCGACGGGTGGGCGATGCGGTGCAGGGGGCGGCCCCTGAAGTAGGTGATTCCACGTCCCTGTTGGAGTTCGAGCATGAGCCTGAGCGCGGCCGTCTTGCCCGCGCCCGGTGCTCCGAGGAGTGCGGTGACACGGCCCGCACGTGCCTCGAAGGAGACGTCGTCGACGGCGGGCGGATGCTCCTTGCGGGCGTTGCTGGTCAGTCCGAAGGCCTGGATCACCCACAGCAAGATAGCGCGCTATGTCCGTTTTTCCGGGCACCGAACGGCTCGCTCCGCAACGGTTGATCACCTCGGTCGAGGTCCTACGGCGTCACACCTCGGGGCGCAGCATCGGCGGGTTGAGCAGCGTGGCCCCGCCGGCCCGGAACAACTGCGCCGGTCGGCCGCCCTGGCGGGTCGTCGTACCACCGGTCGGAACGAGGAACCCGGGTGTGCCGGTCACCTTGCGGTGGAAGTTGCGCGGGTCGAGCGCCACGCCCCACACCGCCTCGTAGACGCGGCGCAGCTCACCGACGGTGAACTCGGTGGGGCAGAACGCTGTGGCCAGGGACGAGTACTCGATCTTCGAACGGGCGCGCTCAACTCCGTCGGACAGGATCTGCGTGTGGTCGAAGGCGAGCGGTGCCACCGGATCGCCGTCGCGGCCGAACCCCCCTTGCTGCAGCAGCTCTTCGACGGGCGCCCACCGCGCGTTGCTGGCGTCGCCACCGGCGCGAGGTGCTGGCAGGTCGGGAGCGAGCGCTAGGTGGGCGACGCTGACTACGCGCATCCGCGGGTCGCGCTTGGGGTCGCCGTAGGTCGCGAGCTGCTCCAGATGTGCTCCGTTGTCCTGGGCGGGCGCGCCGGGGTCGTGGGCGCGCAGTCCCGTCTCCTCGGCCAGTTCGCGCGCCGCGGCCTGCGCCAGGTCCTCGTCGGCCCGCACGAAGCCGCCGGGCAGCGCCCAGCGCCCCTGGAACGGCGGCTCGCCCCTGCGTACCGCCAGCCCGCACAGAGCATGGCGGCGCACGGTCAGCACGACCAGGTCCACGGTGACGGCGAAGGGCGGATACGCTGACGGGTCGTAGGACATGCGGCGATCATAGTCGTCTGCCTGACGATAAACACTCCCTTCGTCGGTACCGCCGTGGCTGATCCACTTCGGTGCGATGTGCGGCTCGCCCACCGCTTCCAGCTGTCTCCCGATACGGCCTCCTCCGAGGTCACGCTCCCAATTGCAGACCGTCGGCCGCCTCTTCGACCATGGCGACACCGAGTCGGCCGACCCGTACGGAGAAGGGGGCACCCGCGATCCGCAGCCCGGTGAGGCCGATCTCGCCCAGGGGCGCGCTGCGCACCGGGCGGAGGGTGACCGTCCCGGCGGGGGCGTCGGGACGGATGCCCACGAGGGTGGTCAGCAGCAGCACCCCGGCGGCGGCCGCCGTGGCCGCCGGGCGGCAGGCCGCCGGGTGCGGAAGGGGAGCGCTCCCGTCCGTGCGCTGCTCCCCCGCGTACATCTCGGGGAGCCGGTGCCCGAACGCCTCAGCCGCGGCAAGGACGCCCCGCAGCAGAGAGGTCGACTCCTTCTCGTATTCGGCAGCGGCCAGACCCGCGACGGCGATCGCCGTCTCCGCCACCCGCACGGCTCCACTCCGGTGACTGAACGGGCTGTATCCCGGTTCCTTCACGCCCAGGCCGCGCAGTCCCCAGCCCGAGTCCATGGCCGGGGCGCCGAGCAGCCGGGCGAGTTGCTCGGCCCGCGCCTTGTCGAGCAGGCCGGGGGCGTACTCGCCGCCGCCCAGGAGGCCGGTGTCGAGGAGATGGGCCGCGGTCACGGCGAGGTGCGGCACGAGACGTCCGTCCGGAGATCGAGCCGCTGCCGGGCGACCGCCGCCCAGGTCCCCGATCCAGAAGTCCGCGCGGAAGGCGGTGCGCAACTCCTGGGCCCACTCCCGCAGTTCCGCACCGCCGGGTCTGCCGAACGCGTCGAGCAGATCGGCACCGAGCAGCGCCGCCCGGTGGGCGTGGGCCTGCGTCTCACAGCGGACAGGGCCGCCCGGGTTCGGGTCGCGCAGATACGTGCCGTCGCCCACCGTGGCCCGCAGCCAGGTCAGACAGCGCTCGGCGGCCGGGAGTAACTCCTGTGTCTCCTGCTCGGGAAGCCCCCAGCGGCGGGCCTCCGCGAGCAGCACCGGGAACAACAGGGTCGCCTCGGTCCCCGTGCAACTCGGCGGCAGGTGGGCACCGGCGTCACGACGCGGTCCGGGAATCATGCCCAACTGCGCTCCGACACACCGGAGTTGGGTGCGGGCGAGGATCCGCAGTGTGCCTGCGGCGAGCCGCGTACCGAGAGGCAGCGTCATTCGCGCGGCCGTGAGCGACTCGGCCGGTGCCAGACCGCAGCGCCAGGGTGCCCCCGCCGCGAGGTGCGTGTCGGAGGGGTGCGCTGGGTCGCGCAGTAGCAGTGCCTGGAGATCCTCGATGCTGGTCCGCAGGAGCACTTGGACTCGGGGGTCGTCGCCGGTCGCCTGTGCGGAGGCCAGGGGACTCGTCGCGCCGTGGCCCACCGCCCGGATCGGTCCCGCGCCGTCCGGCCGTACCCGGAGTTCCACGCTCACCGTGCCGCCCGGTGGCAGTTCGAACTCCCAGCGCAGGAGCCCTGCGGAAGCCAGCGCGTCGGCGGGCGGCGGGTCGGCCGTGACTGCCGAGTTCCCGCTGGGGCCGGACCAGCGCAGGCCCGAGTCGTGGACGCTGGCGGGCAGTTCGGGTCCTGTACTGCCTGCGGCGATCGCGCCCAGATCGGCCATGTCGGTGCCGAGCGCCACCTCGACCGGCAGGCGTAGCGCGCGCCAGGAGACGCTGCGCAGGGTGATGCGCTCGGTGCCGTCGGCGTGCCGGGTCCGCTCGACGACGAGATCCGGGTCCGGGCCGCAGTCCGGGGACACCCGCATGGTCCCCATGAAACGGGCGCGGTCAGCCGCCGTCATCCTGGCCTGGACCGCCAGTGGTTCCCGTCCAGCCACCCGCAGTTGACAGCGGGAGAGCACGCGTCGCCCCGCCCGGTAGAACCCCTCCAACCCACGGCCGTTCAGCTGCCCTTGCTCGGTGGAGACAGCGAGGCCCGGGAGGGCTACGCAGATCAGGGCGGTGTGGGTG
>NZ_JBXVPZ010000663.1:0-4026 GCF_057961495.1 Streptomyces sp. P5F9
GGACCCGCCCCGGAACCGCCAGAAACCGCCACCGGCCTTCGAAACAACGGACGCCGGGGCATACCCGCCAGGGACACACGCGAGAGGCCCCGGATCGCTCCGGGGCCTCTCGTCAGATGTGCACTCGGCAGGATTCGAACCTGCAACCTTCTGATCCGTAGTCAGATGCTCTATCCGTTAAGCTACGAGTGCTTGTTTTCTCTTGTTTTTCTTCGCTGTTCCCGGCCCTTCCGGCCCGCTCGCGGCGACAGGAAGAACATTACATGACTGCCGCCGCCATGTGAAATCCGTTAGCCATACCCCTTGTGAGCTGCGAAAACACCCTTACGGGGGGGTCCTGGGAACGGCCGAAGCCCCGGTCGCGCGGACCAGGGCTTCGGTGAGGTGCGGAGGCGGAGGGATTTGAACCCTCGATGGGATTTGCGTCCCAAACCGCATTAGCAGTGCGGCGCCATAGACCGGACTAGGCGACGCCTCCAGCACAACCACCCGCGCGAGCGCGGAAGGTGCGTGCAGATGATGACACAGACGAGCGCGGTGTCACCAATCGCCTCCCACGGTACTAGGCGGGCGGCCCGCAGGGCAAAGCCGTTGATGCCGGCCGCCGTGTCCGCAACGTCCGGGGGCGGCGGGCGTTAGTCAGGTCATGTCGCAGGTCAACCGTCTCCTCGTGATCGCCGCCGCGTCCGCCGCCACCGTCGGCTCGCTGGCCGCGGTGCCTGCCGTCGCGTCCCCCGGAACTCTCCGCACCCTCGCGCCACCGCCCGTCCGCGACGAGGACCTGTCCGGCGGTGACCACCTCACCGTCACCGTCCGGCACGCGGGCGGCGCGGCCGACGGGACGCGCGAGCTGTACTGCCACCCCGGCGGCGGCACCCACCCGGACGTGACAGGCGCCTGCGAGGCCGTCGGCCGCAACACCCAGTGGGGAAAGGACCCCTTCGCCCCGGTGCCCCCGGACAGCATGTGCACGATGATCTACGGCGGCCCCGCCACCGCCCACGTCACCGGCACCTGGGCCGGACGCCCCGTCGACACGACGTACGACCGGAGCAACGGCTGCGAGATCTCCCGCTGGAACGGGATGGTCCCGCTGCTGCCGGACCTCGGCGCCGGCCGCTAGGGACAACGGGAGGCCGCCGAAGACGCCGGGGACCGGTGGCCGGTTAGTGCTCGGTCACACGTTCTGCGTCACTTCACCGTGCGACCTCCCTCTCATCTCACTCCGCGAGCACAAGGACTGCCCTTAGACTCCCTCGCGTGACACGTCGCGGGCAGGTTGGCAAGATGGCCTCCGCGGTCGGCAAGGTGCGGTAACAGGGAGGAAGCGTCTCGTGAGCAGCAGGCCATCCCGAGGCGCTGCTCGCCTCGCAGCCATACTCGACGCGCTCCCGGACGCGTTGGTGCTGGTCAACGCCAACGGAACCGTCGTCAACGCGAACACCATCGCGCTGGAGGCCTTCGAGGCGCCGGGCACCGCCCTCGTCGGGCGCGGACTGCTCGATCTGCTGCCGGAGTTCGACTCCCGGCTCATCCCGGGTTCCATGCGCCGCCCCGACTCGATGGACCCGCGCGGCCGGACCAAGCCGACCCGCATGACCGCCCGCCGCACCGACGGCTCCGAGTTCCCCGTCGAGGTCACCAGCGCCAACCTCGAAGACGGCCGGCAGGCCTACGACGGCTACGGCTACACCTCCGACGAACTCCTGATGCTCGTCGTGCGCGACCTCTCCGGGACCGTGGACACCGAGGCCGAGCTGGCCCGTTCGCAGCGGCAGACCGAGATGATCCTGCGCGCGGCCGCCGAGGGCGTCGTGGGGACGGACACGGACGGGCGGGTCGTGCTCGTCAATCCGGCCGCCGCGCAGATCCTCGGCTACCGCGCCAGCGACCTCGGCGGCAAGGAACTGCACACCCTCGTGCTGCACTCGCGCGCGGACGGCTCCCCGTTCCCCTACGCGGAGTCGCCGCTCGCCGACACCCTGCGGTCCGGGCGCAAGCACCGGGTACGCGGGCAGGTGCTGTTCGCGAAGAACGGGGACCGGGTCTCCGTCGACCTCACCACCGCGCCCGTGCGCGACGGCGACCAGCTCGTCGGCGCCGTGATGACCTTCACCGACCGGCGGCCCTACGACTCGCTCGCCGAGGAGAAGGAGGCGGCCGACAAGCTGCACCGGGACGAGCTGGAGCGCATCGACGAGGAGCACGCCTCCGAGCTGACCTCGCTGCGCCAGAAGCACATCACCGAGGTCGAGGAACTCCAGGAGCGGCACGAGGAGGAACTCGCCGCGAACGAGGAGCGGTACGCCGCGCTCGGGGAGCGGGAGAAGGACCGGTTCGAGGAGCTGGCCGGACGGCACGAGCAACTCCTCACGCTGCTCGGGCGGTCGTTGCGCGGACCCCTCGACGAACTGCGGCGCGAACTGGCCGCGTTGGCCGCCGATGACGCGGGCCAGCTGTGGCCCGAGGCCAATCAGGTCCTGCATCACCTCTCGGCGGGCTACTCGCGCATCACGCAGCTCATCGACAACGTGCTCGGCTACCAGCGGCTGGAGACCGGCGACGGCCACATCACCCGTACGAAGGTGATGCTGGACGCCGTTGTCGCCGCCGGCGTCGACGGGGCCGTAGAACTGATCGGTCCAGGTCGGGTGCAGTTCGCCGTGCACGCGCCGCCCATCGAGGCCGAGGTCGACCCCGGGCTCCTCGCGACCGCGCTCGCGCATCTCGTCGCGGATGTCGCGGGCGTCGACGCGACCGGCAACTCGCCGGTGTCCGCGGGCGGTTACATGGACAACACGGTCGTCGTGGCGGCGGCGCAGCGCGGTGAGGTCGTACGGATCGAGGTGCGCGGGCCGTATGCCGGGGGAGACCCGGTGCACGAGCCGATCGTGCGCGGGATCGTACGGGCGCACGGCGGTGTGCTGCAGACGCACGACGTGCCGGGGATGAGCGGCAGCGCATATGTGCTGGAGGTGCCCATCGGGGGCGGGGCCGGGGCCGTCGCGGCTCCGGCCGCGACCGGTGGCGGCGCCGAACTCGCCCTCCCCGAGCAGGCTTCGGGCAGCAACGGACGTCGGCGGGCCCGGCGGTCCTCCGTGGACGCGTTCCTGGAGAGCGAGGTGCCGGGGTCCGAGGACACCGGCGGCTCCAGTGGCGAGGCCGCGGTGCCCACCGGGCGGCGCAGGAGGCGTGCGGGCGACGAGTCCACGGCGGTGGCCGGTGAAGCGGGCGGCGACGGTGCGTCCGGTGGTACCGGGCGGCGGCGTGGGCGGGCGGCCGAGGGCGCGGCGGCCGGTGAGGTGTCCGACGGTGATTCCGAAGGTGGGTCCGGGGGTGTCTCCGAGGGCGCTGTGATGACGGCGGCGGAGCATGCCGCCGGGACCGCGGCTTCCGGTACGGGGCTGGGCGGCACCGTGTCTCCGCGGGGCGTGCCCGTGGGTGGGGAGCGGCAGGCGTTGCCGGCCGCATTGCCCGCGAGCGGCGGCTCCGATGACTCCGGTGGCGAGGACGGGCAGCCGACCGGGCGTCGTAGGCGGGCGTTGGCGGCCGCGGCCGAGCGGGCCGCGGCTCAGGAGGCGGGGGCGCGGACCGTGTTCGCGTTGCCGCCGGCCGAGGCCGATCGGACGCCGGACGGGTCTGGGGCTACGGCTGCGCAGGCACCGGGAGTTCCGAGGGCTCCGGGGGTTCCCGTCGAGCCTGGGGTTCCCGTCGCGCCTGGGCAGGTTCCCGGGGGTGTTCCTGGTGGGCATCCCGGTGACGACGGGCGGCACGATGCCGTTCCGGTTGATCAGTCCGACGACCACACTCCGCCTCAGCCGCATCCCGCGAGCGCGCCAACTGGGCGGCGGCGTCGGGCTGTTGCCCAGCCGCAGCCTCAACAGCCGGCGCAGGCGCGGGGTGCGGGATCGGTGCCTGTGCAGGCGGGGGCCCCGGTTCAGGCCGGCGTCGAGGTGCAGGGGCAGGGGCAACCTGGTGCGGTGGTTCCGGCGCGGGTCGGTGCGGGGCAGCAACGGGGCGTAGGAC
>NZ_JBXVPZ010000664.1:0-3994 GCF_057961495.1 Streptomyces sp. P5F9
GTTCTGTTGTGGGGCGGGTGCGGGTCCGTTGTGGCTGGTCGCGCCGTTCCCCGCGCCCCTTAGGGGGTCCGCCTCAGCGTGTTCTAAGGGGCCCTTGGGATGCCGTTACCCTTGAGGGGTCCCTTTTTGTGTCGTCGCCGGTTGGAGCCTGAGCGTGCGTATCGATCTGCACACCCACTCCACGGCCTCGGACGGGACGGACTCGCCCGCTGAGCTGGTGCGGAATGCCGCCGCTGCCGGGCTGGACGTTGTCGCGTTGACCGATCACGACACCAGTCGTGGGTATGCCGAGGCGATCGACGCGTTGCCCTTGGGGCTCACTCTTGTCACCGGCGCTGAGATGTCCTGTCGGATCGACGGGGTGTCCATGCACATGCTGGCTTATCTCTTCGATCCGGAGGAGCCTGGTCTGCTCGCCGAGCGGGAGCTGGTCCGGGACGATCGGGTGCCTCGGGCTCGGGCCATGGTGGGGCGGCTTCAGGAGCTGGGGGTGCCGGTCACCTGGGAGCAGGTTGCCCGGATCGCCGGCGAAGGGTCTGTCGGGCGGCCTCATGTCGCCACCGCGCTCGTCGAGTTGGGTGTTGTGCCCACGGTGAACGACGCGTTCACTGTCGAGTGGCTGGCCGACGGGGGGCGCGCTCATGTGGCCAAGCACGAGACCGATCCCTTCGAGGCGATCCGGCTGGTGAAGGCCGCCGGGGGCGTGACCGTGTTCGCGCACCCCGGCGCCAGTAAGCGCGGGCACACCGTTCCTGAGGCCGCGATTGCCGAGATGGCTGCCGCCGGGCTCGACGGTATCGAGGTCGAGCACATGGATCACGACGCGGAGACGCGGGTGCGGTTGCGGGGGCTCGCCAAGGAACTCGGGCTGCTGGTCACCGGGTCCAGTGACTATCACGGGAGCCGCAAGAGCGTGCAGCTCGGGGAGTACACGACCGATCCCGAGGTGTACGGCGAGATCACGCGGCGCGCCACCGGGGCGTTCCCGGTGCCGGGGACCGGCGGAGCCTGAACTCGTCCGACCACTCCGTACGTCTCCCTCCGCTCACCTCTCGGCAAGGCTCGTGGCTCACCCATGTTCGACGTCGCCGTCTTCGGCTCCCTCTTCCTGACCCTTTTTGTCATCATGGATCCCCCTGGGATCACCCCGATCTTCCTCGCGCTGACCGCCGGACGACCGTCCAAGGTGCAGAAGCGGATGGCCTTCCAGGCCGTGTGTGTCGCGGGCGGTGTGATCACCGTCTTCGGGTTGCTCGGGCACCAGATCCTCGACTACCTGCACGTCTCCGTGCCCGCGCTGATGATCGCGGGCGGGCTGCTGCTCCTGCTGATCGCGCTCGACCTGCTCACCGGCAAGACCGACGAACCCAAGCAGACCAAGGACGTCAACGTCGCGCTCGTACCGCTGGGCATGCCGCTGCTCGCCGGGCCCGGTGCGATCGTGTCCGTCATCCTCGCCGTGCAGAAGGCCGACAGTGTGGCCACGCAGGTGTCGGTGTGGACGGCGATCCTCGCCATCCATGTCGTGCTGTGGCTGGTGATGCGGTACTCGCTGCTGATCATCCGGGTCATCAAGGACGGCGGGGTCGTGCTCGTCACCCGGCTCGCGGGGATGATGCTGTCCGCCATCGCCGTGCAGCAGATCATCAACGGGATCACCCAGGTGATCCGGGCGAGCTGAGCCCCCGGTACCTGGTGCAACGCAGAACCCCCGCACGGCGTCGGTGCCGTACGGGGGTTCTGAAGTGTGGTTGCGATCCGCGTAAGGGTCGCGGGTATGGGTCGTGGTCGTTACGTCGTCGGTGTTACGCGGCCTTGAGTGTTACGAGGCCTTGGTCTCGGCGGGGCGGATCCACAGGCGCTGTCCAATGGCGGCGGCCTGTTGCACGATCCGATTGACGGAGGCGGCGTCCACGACGGTGCTGTCCACGGTGGTGCCGTCGACCTCGTCGAGACGCATGATTTCGAAGCGCATGGCTTCTCCCTTCGTCTGGTCATCCTCCTGAGGAGAACTACTTGGTTACTGATGTAGTCAACGGGATGCGTGTTACAAACATTCCCTACGCTAAGGAAATTTTTCGAACGCCTAATTACTGACCGGTAAGAGATCGCCACGAGACTGACCGGGACCGGTTGTGTTCGCAGCGTGACCGCCGGGACAATGGAAGCGATGAACGACGACCTCGCGGCCCTCAGCGCCCGCCTCGACCGCACGAACGAGCTGCTTCAGCGCATGCTCGCCGAAGTGGCGAAGACGCCCTCGACGCATGCGATCTTCGTCGACGCCGGGTATTTGTACGCAGCCGCGGGCCGCCTCGTCTCCGGGACCGAGGACCGACGCACCTTCGACCTCGACACCGAGGGCCTCATCGAGGCGCTCATCGACAAGGCCCGCACGATCTTCGCGGACAGCCGGCTGCTGCGGGTGTACTGGTACGACGGGGCACGGCGGCGCATCCACACCTCCGAGCAGCAGTCCATCGCCGAACTCCCGGACGTGAAGGTGCGGTTGGGCAATCTGAACGCCAACAACCAGCAGAAGGGCGTCGATTCACTCATCCGCTCCGACCTGGAGTCCCTCGCCCGGCACCGCGCCATCAGCGACGCGGCCCTCATCGGCGGCGACGAGGACCTGGTCTCGGCGGTCGAGGCGGCCCAAGGGTACGGCGCCCGCGTCCACTTGTGGGGCATCGAGGCGCCGGAGGGCCGTAACCAGGCGGAGCCGCTCCTCTGGGAGGTCGACAGCCAGCGCACCTTCGACCTCGACTTCTTCAAGCCGTACGTCTCCCGGCGCGCGTCCGCCGTCTACGAGGCCGCCGCCACCCGGCCCACCCGCGACGACGTCCGCTTCGTGGGCGCGCAGATCGCGGCGAAGTGGCTCGCGGCGCGGGGGAGGGAGGCGCTGGTCGAGCTGCTGCCCGGGCATCCGTATCTGCCGGGGTCCGTCGACCAGGACCTGCTGGTCGAGGCGGAAGGGCTGCTGCAGTACTCGCTGCGCGGGCAGGCCGATCTGCGGCGGGCGCTGCGCGACGGATTCTGGGAGCACCTTCAGACGCAGTACTGACCTCCGTCTAGCGGGAGTTGCTGTCCCAGAAGTCGGCGATGGCCTTGGCCGTCGCGGCCGGCTGGTCCGTGTTCGGTGAGTGCTCGGCCCGCGCGATGACCGTCCGCCGCGCCTTCAGCCGTACGGCCATGTCGTCCAGGAGCGGCACCGGCCAGGTGTCGTCGCGCGAGCCTGACAGGACGTGGACGGGGAGGGGGACTGCGGCCAGTTCGGCCACCCGGTCCGGCTCCACGCACAACTGGCGTCCTGCGGCGAGGAGTTGAGCCGGCTTGGTGCCCAGCCAGCGGCGGCGCAGGTCGGCCCGGTCGTCGAGCCCCTCGTCCAGCCCACCGCCGGTCTCGGTCTCCTCCGGTGCCTCCATCGCCTGGATCGCTTCCCACACCTCGGCCATCGACATCACGGCGAGCGCGTCCCGCAACAGCTTCACGCGCTGCTGCTGGGAGGCCGAGATCTCCGCCGGCCCCGACGCCATGAGCGTCAGCGACACGAACGGCGTCGGGTCGAGCAGTACGGCGGCCCGCGCGACCTGCCCGCCGAAGGAGTGCCCGAGCAGATGCACCGGCGCGCCCACGGTCTCGGCCAGCGCGAGCACGTCCCGCGCCAACTCGTCCTGGGCGTAAGGGGATTCGTCGTCCGTCGGCCCGTCCGTCTCGTACTGGCCCCGCCCGTCCACGGCCACGGTCCGGTATCCGCGCGCCCCGAACGCCTCGTGCAGCGGATTGAAGTCCTCCTTGCTCCCGGTGAACCCGGGCAGCAACAGAGCGACCCCCTTGGCCTCGACGCCGTCGCCGACGGGCGAGTCCACGACGGCGAACTCACCGCGAGCGGTCCGCAGCTGGTACGCGCGAGCACCGGGGGGCGGGGTGAAGGAGGGCGGCTTGCTCATGGGGTGAGGTTAACCGGCGAGGCTGAGCGGGATGGGGACGGGAG
>NZ_JBXVPZ010000665.1:0-3954 GCF_057961495.1 Streptomyces sp. P5F9
CCGCCGCCCATGCCCGCCGCACCGCCGCCCGGCGCCCGCGGCTCGGCGCCGTACCTCCAGCCCGCGCCCGCCGCCCCGGCGGCCGGCGCACGGATGCGGTACTGGGTGGAGATCAACGGCGCCCGCCATCAGATCTCCCGCGCGACGTTGGTGATGGGCCGCAGCACCGAAGCCGACGTGCGGATCGACGACCCCGGCGTATCCCGCCGGCACTGTGAGATCCGGACCGGAACGCCCTCGACGATCCAGGATCTCGGGTCCACCAACGGCATCGTGGTGGACGGGCAGCACACCACCCGCGCTACGCTCCGCGACGGCTCGCGGATCGTCGTGGGCAGCACCACCATCATTTACCGGCAAGCCGAAGGGTGAAGCGGGGGCAATGTCAGAGCTGACCCTCACGGTCATGCGGCTGGGTTTCCTGGCCGTACTGTGGCTGTTCGTGATCGTGGCCGTGCAGGTCATCCGCAGCGACCTGTTCGGAACGCGTGTCACACAGCGCGGCTCGCGACGGGAAGCCGGACGACCGCAGCAGCAGGCCGCCCGGCAGGCGGCGCCTCCGCAGCAGCGCCAGCAGCAGCCGAGCGGGGGCGGCCGGCGGGGCCGTAACGCCCCCACCAAACTCGTCGTCAGTGAGGGAATCCTCACCGGCACCACCGTCGCGCTCCAGGGCCAGACCATCACCCTGGGCCGGGCGCACGATTCGACGATCGTGCTGGACGACGACTACGCGTCCAGCCGCCATGCCAGGATCTACCCGGACCGCGACGGCCAGTGGATCGTCGAGGACCTCGGATCCACGAACGGCACGTACCTGGACCGGTCCCGGCTGACGACCCCCACACCGATTCCGCTGGGCGCGCCGATCCGCATCGGCAAGACCGTCATCGAGCTGCGGAAGTAGTACGAAAATGAGCGAGCGGAGCGAGCACGCAGCGGCGGACCGCCTGGCGGACCCCGGCGCGCTCCCGACCGGAGGGTGGGCACCGTGCGGATGTACCCGGAGCCGACGGGCGAGGTGCGCATGAGTCTGTCACTGCGCTTCGCCGCCGGATCGCACAAAGGCATGATCCGCGAGGGCAACGAGGACTCCGGCTACGCCGGTCCCCGTCTCCTCGCGATCGCCGACGGGATGGGCGGCCAGGCCGCCGGCGAGGTCGCCTCCTCCGAGGTGATCTCCACCATCGTCTCGCTCGACGACGACGTGCCGGGATCCGACATCCTCACCTCGCTCGGCACCGCCGTGCAGCGGGCCAACGACCAGTTGCGGATGATGGTCGAGGAGGATCCCCAGCTGGAGGGCATGGGCACCACGCTCACCGCCCTGCTGTGGACCGGACAGCGGCTCGGCCTCGTCCATGTCGGCGACTCCCGCGCCTACCTGCTGCGCGACGGCGTGCTGACCCAGATCACCCAGGACCACACCTGGGTGCAGCGGCTGGTCGACGAGGGCCGGATCACCGAGGAAGAGGCCACCACCCACCCCCAGCGCGCGCTCCTCATGCGCGCGCTCGGCAGTGGCGACCACGTCGAGCCGGACCTGTCGATCCGTGAAGTCCGCGCCGGCGACCGGTACTTGATCTGCTCCGACGGGCTGTCAGGAGTCGTCTCCCACCAGACGATGGAAGACACCCTCGCCAGCTACCAGGGCCCCCAGGAGACCGTGCAGGAGCTGATCCAGCTCGCCCTGCGCGGCGGCGGCCCCGACAACATCACGGTGATCATCGCCGACGTCCTGGACCTCGACACCGGCGACACCCTCGCCGCGCAGCTGTCGGACACGCCGGTCATCGTCGGCGCGGTCGCCGAGAACCAGCTCCACCAGCACGACAACGGCATCATGCAGACCCCGGCGGGGCGCGCCTCCGGGCTCGGCCGCCAGGTGCCCGGACAGAACGGCGGGGGCGGCGAGTTCGGCCCGCCCGGCTCCGGCGACACCACCGGCTACGTCCCCGAGGGCAGCTTCGGGGACTACACCGACGACGACTTCGTGAAGCCCTCCAAGGGCCGCAAGTGGTTCAAGAGATCCTTCTACACCGTGCTCGCGCTCGCGGTCATCGGCGGCGGCCTCTACGGCGGCTGGCGCTGGACGCAGACCCAGTACTTCGTCGGCGCCAACGGCGAACACGTCGCGCTGTACCGGGGCATCAGCCAGGACCTCGCCTGGGTCTCGCTGTCGAAGGTGGAGAAGGACCACCCCGACATCGAACTCAAGTACCTGCCGCCCTACCAGCAGAAGCAGGTCAAGGCGACGATCGCCGAGGGCGGTCTCCAGGACGCCCAGAAGAAGATCGACGACCTCGCCGTGCAGGCCTCCGCGTGCAAGAAGGAGTCCGAGCGCGAGAGCGCCGCGACCAAGCCCAGTGGCACCACGGGAACCACCAGCACCTCGCTCACGTCCAAGGCCACGCCGAAGCCGTCTCCTTCGACCACGACTTCGACGTCCCCGTCCCCGACCCCGTCTGCGACTCCCAGCCCCGGTCCCAGCCTTTCGGAGGAAGAGCAGCAGGTCGTCTCGCAGTGCAGCAAGTAATAGGCAAGCCGTGAGAGGCCCCGTCACACGATGAGCAGTTCTACCAACACGCCGTCGCACCACACGTCCACGATCGGCTCCATCGGCGCACCGAGCCGGCGCAACACCGAGCTGGCGCTCCTGCTGTTCGCGGTCGTCATCCCGGTGTTCGCCTACGCCAACGTGGGCCTGGCCATCGACGACAAGGTGCCGACCGGGCTGCTGAGTTACGGCCTGGGCCTCGGCCTGCTGGCCGGTGTCGCGCATCTCGTCGTACGGAGATTCGCCCCGTACGCGGACCCCCTGCTGCTGCCCCTGGCCACCCTGCTGAACGGACTCGGGCTCGTCGCCATCTGGCGCCTCGACCAGTCCAAGCTGCTGCAGTCCATCCACGTGGCCGGCGGCAAGGCGACCAACCAGCTGCTGTACACGGCCATGGGCATCGCGCTCTTCGTGATCGTGCTGATCTTCCTCAAGGACCACCGCGTCCTGCAGCGCTACACCTACATCTCCATGGCCGGCGCCCTGGTCCTGCTGCTGCTCCCGCTGGTCCCCGGCCTCGGCCTGAACGTCTACGGCGCCAAGATCTGGATCTCGATCGGCGGATTCACCATCCAGCCCGGTGAGTTCGCGAAGATCGTCCTCGCGATCTTCTTCGCCGGCTACCTGATGGTGAAGCGCGACGCGCTCGCCCTGGCCAGCCGCCGCTTCATGGGCCTGTACCTGCCCCGCGGCCGCGACCTCGGTCCCATCCTGGTCGTCTGGTTCATCTCGATCCTGATCCTGGTCTTCGAGACCGACCTCGGAACGTCGCTGCTGTTCTTCGGAATGTTCATCATCATGCTGTACGTCGCCACCGAGCGGACCAGCTGGATCGTCTTCGGTCTGCTGATGTCCGCGGCCGGCGCGGTCGGCGTGGCCAGCTTCGAATCGCACGTCCAGCAGCGCGTCCAGGCCTGGCTCGACCCCATGCGCGAGTACACGCTGAGCCGCACCCCGGGCGTCACCGGTCTCCACTCGGAGCAGGCCATGCAGGCGCTGTGGGCCTTCGGCTCCGGCGGCACCCTCGGCGCCGGCTGGGGTCAGGGTCACTCCGACCTGATCCGGTTCGCCGCCAACTCCGACTTCATCCTCGCCACCTTCGGCGAGGAACTGGGCCTGGCCGGCATCATGGCGATCCTGCTCCTGTACGGCCTGATCGTGGAGCGCGGCGTCCGCACCGCCCTCGCCGCCCGCGACCCGTTCGGCAAGCTGCTCGCCGTCGGCCTGTCCGGCGCCTTCGCGCTACAGGTCTTCGTGGTGGCGGGCGGTGTGATGGGCCTCATCCCGCTGACCGGTATGACGATGCCGTTCCTCGCGTACGGCGGTTCCTCCGTCATCGCCAACTGGGCGCTCATCGGCATCCTGATCCGCATCAGCGACACCGCCCGCCACCACGAAGA
>NZ_JBXVPZ010000666.1:0-3949 GCF_057961495.1 Streptomyces sp. P5F9
GTTGTTGGCGTCCCAGTTCGCGCGGGTCAGCTTGCCGGTGACCGTGATGGTCTTGCCCTTCTTGACGGGCTCCGGGGTGGCGTTGACCGTGAGCTTCGACAGACGGGTCACGTTCGGGGAGGCGAAGCCGTCCTGGTCGGCGTAACCGACCTTGGTGACGTCGAAGGTGCTGCTGGTGGGGTCCTGGCCGTTCCACGCGACGGCCTCGGCACCGGCCTTCCAGGCACCGGCGTCGGTGTTCGACAGGTCGCCCTCGCCCGGGTAGATGTCGAGGGAGCCCTTGCAGGAGGCGGCGGTCGCCGAGGTGGCCGTGCAGGTGGCCAGGTCGTCGTCGAAGATCATGTTGGCCGGCTCGGTCGCCGAACCCTTGTACAGGTACAGATCGGTCCAGAAGTCCGACGCGGTGATGTCGACGTCGGCGCCGTGCGTCAGCGTGTACGTGACCGGCACGGAGACGTGGGCGGCGGCACCGACCACGATCGGCTTGCCGCTGTGCACCTTGATGTTGGAGAAGGTGACGTTCAGGGCGTACGGCTCGTCGTCGGCCGGGGTGGCGACGGTGGAACCGGAGAGGGTGGCCTTGCCGGAGGCGGTGTGGGCGGCGGCCTCCCGGATCTTCGCGATGTCCGAGCGGTACGAGCCGGCGTCGGAGCCCGCGGCCTGAGCGGCCGGTACGGCGAAGGCGGAGAGAACCAGGGCGCCGGAGACGGCGGCCACGGTGGCGCTTATGCGCATGCGTTCCCCAAGTGGGAAAGGGGGCCCCGACGCGCTGGTCGTTCCGAACGGCTCGTCGTCGGCGCCGGGGCCCAAGTGATGGCGGAGCCTGTTGGCTCACGTGTTCTGATTCGTGACAGGTGGGGCAGGTTGTACGGCGGATCGAGACTTTGTGCGGGTATTGCGAACTGATGGTGAAGTACGGAGACTTCGCCGGTCGGCGGGGCCGCGTCAGGTCTTACTTGACGTCGATGAAGTCACCCGCGGCGTTGACGGCCGGGGTCGTCGAGGTGCCCGCGAAGCTGTAGCGGAAGTAGCCGTCGACGGTCGCCTTGACGGTGGTGCTCAGGTTGCCCGTCGAGTTCGTCTTGACGGTCTTCACCGTGGTGTACGTGGTGGAGTTCTTCTTGCGGAACTGGAGCTTCACCGGCTGGGTGGAGTAACCGGAGTAGGTGGCGGCATCCCAGTTCGCGCGGGTCAGCTTGCCGGTGACCGTGATGGTCTTGCCCTTCTTGACGGGCTCCGGGGCGGCGTTGACCGTGAGCTTCGACAGGCGCTGGACCTGGAAGGTCTTCGCGTTGTCCTTCTGGACGTAGTCGCTGTCCTTGCCCCTGGCGACCGCCCAGACCTTCCAGCCGCCGGCCACGGAGTTGATCAGGTTGGAGCGCGGCGTCAGGTCGAAGGTCGACTTGCAGGTCGACGTCGTGGCGTTGACCTTGGTGCAGGTGGCGCGGCCGTCGCTGCCGTTGGCGACGGCGCCGCTGTCCGACGAGTCGATGTCGGCGCCGTGGTACAGGATCGCCTGCGCCCAGTCGACGCCCGAGGCGTCCTTGACCGTGAAGCTGACGGTGATGGTCTTCTTCGCGGTCGCGCCCACGACGACCGGCTTGCCGCCGTTCACCACGACGGCCGAGATCGTGGTGTCCCCCCGGCCCTCGTCGGCCTGCGCGGCAGGCACGGCGAGAGCGGAGAGGGCCAGGGCGCCGGTCAGGACGCCGAGGGTGGCACGCATGCGCATGGGTTCCCCAGGTAGAGAAGTGATCGTGGAGCCTGTTGGCTCAGGTGATCAGATTCACGACGAAAGGGAATGGTTGTACGACTCGTGAACTTTTTTCGGAACGGCCGTGAAGATCGTCGACCCGCTCAGTCGAACCACCGGTCCCGAGCCAGTTCCTCCGTCCGCGACGGGTCTTCCAACAGCGCCGCCACCTCGAAGCGGCGGGGCCACTGTCCCGCCGACCAGGCCAGGCCGGCCGCGACGCCTTCCAGCGTCGAGGCGTGCAGCACCCCGTCCCGGGTCCGGCGCCAGTCGATCTCGACGCCGTCCACGACGAGTTCGTCGTGTTCGACGTAGGTCGCGGGGGTGAGGGGGCCGAGGAGGACGCGGACGGATTCCGGTACGTCGTGTTCGGTGCCCTCGGAGGTGACCTCGCCGGTGACCGACTCGCTGAGGCGGCGGACCTGGAAGAGTTCGGCCAGCTCGGCGGCCCTGGACGGGCGTACGGGGAGGAGCGGGGTGCCGGAGGTGAAGGGCAGCAGGTCGGGTGAGTCGACGACCACGGCGTCCGCCGCGTCCACGACCGTCACCTCGCCGTCGACCACGGCACGCAGGTCGTCCGGGAGGGTCACCTGTTCCGGGTCGAGGTCGGCCAACGCGCTGTACAGGGCGTGCAGTTGGGCGCCGCTGACCTCGCGGTCCGGGTCGGCGAGGCGGTCGAGGAGTTCGGCGGCTCCGCCGGGCTCGTCGAGGAGGGCGGCGACGGAGGTGCGGACGCCGAGGGCCCGGAGTACCTGTTCGTCGTCGAAGCCGGTCGCGTCGGCCTCGTCGTAGAGACCGCGCAGGAGGGGGTCGCCGCCGGCGGCGAGCAGGCCGGCCGGGCGGCGGCCGTCCAGTACCGGGTGGCCGCGCAACCACCAAGCCGTGTAAGGCCGTACGACCTCGTGAGTGCCGTCCGGCAGCAGGATGCGGACCTGTTGGGTGATCGCGTCACGGAGCGGGGGCCGGGCGAGGAGGGCGAGGGCCTGGGGCCAGCGGTCCTCGTCGACGAGGTCGAGGTCGCGTACGGCGACGAGTTCGGTGGCCACGGGGGGTACGGGGCTGTCGGGGAAGCGGTCGAGGACGTCCTCCGACCACACGTCCACGGAGTCCAGCAGACCCGGGTCGTCGGGTTCCGCGAAGTCGCTGTCGCGGGGCTCCAGTTCGTCCGGGTCGAGGACGACGTCGGTGGCGCGGACGAGGGCGAAGGTGGCGAGGACTCCGCAGGCGGCGAGGGGCTGTTCGCCCCAGCGGTCGGCCAAGTCGGCTTCCACGAAGGCCAGTTCGTCGTCCCGCATCACCTGGGCGAAAGGGCTGCCGGGCAGCACCAGTTCGCCGGCGGGGGCGAGTTCGCCGTCCTCGTCGGGCAGGGCGAGGGCGCCGAGCCAGGGTTCGTCACCGGGTTCCAGGCCCGCGTCCCGGACGAGGGCGAGGACGGTCTCCGCCAACTCGTCGCTGTCCGGGGCGACTTCGTCCCACATGGCCCCGCCCTCCTCGTCGAGGGAGGCGGCCACGGCGGCCCGTACCTGGGGTGTGGTGAGGACCGCGCGGGGCGTCGCGGGCAGCGCGCCGAGCTTCTCCAGGAGAGGGTGCGCGGCATCCGGGTGGGCGACCTTGAGCCCTAGCCGGGCAAGGACTTCGGGCTCGACCTGGGCGGAGTCGGGGGTGGGGAGGAGGACTTGGCGCGGCCCGATGGTCGTGCGTCCATCGGCCAGCGGCACGGGCAGCCCGGTGAGCCGGTCGGGGTCGACGCCCGCGAGGCTGTCGTAGAGCCGCCGCCACCACTCCGGGGCCTTCTCCAGGCCGGCCAGGCGGTCGACGGCGTCGGTGAGGGGGACGCGGGCGACGCCCAACGTCCGTAGTTCCACGCGGCGTTCGAGGCCGGCGGGCAGGAGGGTGGGGAGTACTTCGGCGAGGACGCGCACGGTGTCGGCGCCGGCGCCCTCGACGACCTCGGCGTCCCGGGGCCGTAGCGACTCGGGCAGGTCGGAGTCGTCGCCTGTGGGCTCGATGGCGGGCGGGAGGAAGGGCGTTCGCGGCAGGCGTCGCAGGATCGCCTGGCGCAGGGTGCCGTCCAACTCCCCCTTGCCCAGCGGGCCGGGGACGAGGTCGATGATGCCGGTGGTCACCGGGCGCCAGGCGGCGAGGAGTTCGACGTACGCGTCCGCCGCGCGCTCCACGACGAAGTCTGTCTCTTAT
>NZ_JBXVPZ010000667.1:0-3918 GCF_057961495.1 Streptomyces sp. P5F9
GCGTCGTACGGGGGGCGGTGCCGGGCTCGGTCAGGGGTAGTCCGAGGACGGAGGCGAGGGCGGTGATGCCTGCCGGTGTGAGGTGCACGCGGTCCTGGGCCGGGCCGCCGGCGTAGGCGGCGCGCGCGGAGTTCGGGGTCCGTTGGGCGAGGTCCTTCGACTCCAAGGCCCGCAGCGTGCTCATGAGGACCTTGGGCTCCCGGGAACGTGTGAAGTCCCGGCCCAGGGAGCTGCTGGCCACGACGTGACCGCAGGCGATCTGCGCCAGGGCGGTGCGCTAGGCGGCGGTGAGCCGTTCATCTGGTGCCGGGGCGGTCGACCCGTGACGTCGCCTGCTCTCTGCGGCGAGAGCCGCGGCGCAGCCGACCGCGGTTTCGGGAGCCAGCGCGGTCAGTTCACGGGCAGCCTGAATGCCGTGGTCGGCGGACGCGGTGCTGAGGAAGGCGAGCTGCTTCAGCCGTACCACGGTCTCCGTCAACTCCGTGCTCTCGTAGAGCCGTTCACCCTGGATGGCCTTGACGGCGACGCGGGTCTCGGATGCCAGGTGCTGTGCGGAGACGACGTGGGCCCCCGGCTCAGGCGCGGTCGCGGTGAGCAGGGCGATGTCGAGCGAGTCGTTGTGCCGGGTGTAGAGATCGGCGAGGTGGAGCAGCCGCTCGACGGGCGTCAGCGGTGGCGGCACGTCGAACAACAGGGTGTCGGTGGGCGGCGTGCTCACGCGCTGCGCCGCACGGTCGCAGTGCGCCGGGGTACGGGGGCGGCCGTGCTCGGCGTTGGGGGACGGCGTGGTCCGTCAAGGCAGGCGCGGGCGGCTTCCAAGGCTTGGCCGGTGTCGTCGAGGTGGACATGCAGGCGACGGTGAAGGTCGATCGTGTCGAGCTGCCCCTGGAGGGAGGCCGGCGCGGGCCGGGTGAACGAGACGAGCGGGGCGAGGGCCTGTGTGTAGTGGGCGACGGCACGCCCGAGGTGACCGGCCGTCAGGCCCAGCACCTCGGCCGACGGACGGGCCGGCGCATCGGGATTCGCGGGCAGGAGGCGGTACTCGGAGTCGGCTGCCGTACGGGCGACGAGGTGACACAGCAGGTCGACGTGCCGGATCGCGGTGAACAGGCCATGGCCGTCCGGGGCGATGCCGTGATCGCGGACGTCGGCGGCCACGGCGTCCAGTGCCTCGCTCAGCTCCATGTCGTCCAGGTCGACGGGCTCATAGGTGTGAATGGGCGCCTCCGTAGGTGAGTTGGGTGGGGAGGGGGTGCGTGGGCGGGATCTGTGTCTCGGGTCCCCCTGGCGTAGTTGGAGCACGATGTTTCGGCGGCTGGTGGTACTGGCCTGCCCGGTCGCCGGCGAGATGGAGCTGCGGGCCCGGCGTGGTGCGGGGGATGGGAGTGGTCGGCGCGGGACTGCCGTACGGCACGGAATGCGAGACGTCAGTGCCGGGCGTGGGGTGTGCCGGCCGTGGCGCGTGGGGGAGGGGTACTCGGTGGGATGGTGAGCGGCGGGTCTGCGATCACGGTGCTGGGGTCGGCGGCGCCGGGAGCGGCGAGAGAGCGGTCAATGAGCTGCTGGTCCTCGTTGCGGGCGGCGGCGGAGGCCAGACGCCGCGAGAGCCGCTGGGCCAGAGCGTGGTAGGTCGTGGCCGCGCGGTCCATTTCGACGCAGGCGCGTCGCAGGTGGTCGCGGCTGGTGCCGGGGGTGGGGTCCGCGCCCCTGTACAGCAGGATCTCCGTGCGGCTGCTGATGGCGATGGCGCCGAGGGCGGACGCGAGGGACACCTGCGCACAGGCTTCCGCGAGATGGGCGACGTTCTCACGGCCGTACTTCATGACGGCGTACTGGCTGCTGGAGAGGTCGTGGAGTTGCCTCGTGCACGTGATTGCCAGCTCGTGCAGACGCAGGACGAGGGGCGCGAGTTGATCGATGGGGGCGAGGATCTCCTCCTCCCGGACCCGTTCCACTTCCTCGGTCAGGGTCTCCAGTGTGGGAGCCACCTGGCTGAGGAGACGGGTCTGCTCGGCCAGGTCGATGATCTGCAATGCGAACTCCAGAAGAGGCGAGGGGACGCCACGCGCTTTCGACGAGTGCGCGGGCGGGTGTTAGGCGGCCGTGCCGTAGTCGCCCTGGCGGGGGGTGTGCTTGGCGACGGCACGGGCGGTGATGGCCTGGGAGGCACGGGCGGAGGCGGCGGCGAGTTCGTCGGCGCCGGGCTCCGTGTACCAGGGGCGAAGGTCGAGCATGGCGGCGCGCAGGCCGGTGGCGAAGAGGAGGGCGGTGCCCTTGGGCAGGGCGCGGATCGCGTCCGCGGGCAGGATCCGCTCCTGACGCATCGACACCGAGGTCGACTTCCCCGACTCGGAGGTGGAGGTCGAGGTGGTTTCCACGTCGTGGTCGCCGATGAGGCGGGAGAGTTTGTCGGCGAAATCGGGGTCGTCGATGCCGGAGCCGATCACCTTGACGGTGGAGGCGGACCACAGGGCGTCCATGCCCGTGTCGCCCCAGACCTTCTGGCCCTGCCGGTAGGACTGCAGGATCGTGATCGGGATGATCCCGCGCGAGCCCAAGTGGCTGTACAGGTCGGGGAGATCGGAGATCTTGCAGACGTTGGCGGCCTCGTCGAGGATCGCGAGCATCGGCGGGTCGAGGCGCCCGCCGGCACGTTCGGCCTGGGCGGTCGCGGCCCGCATCACGGAGTCCGCGCACGCGGCGATCAGCGCCGACGCGCCGCCTCCGCCGTCCTTCGACAGCAGATACAGGGTGTCGGTGGAGGTGACGAACTGCGTGGGCCGGAACTCCGGGACATCCTTCTGCGGCGTGATCCAGGCGGCGATCTCGGAGTTGAGGAGGGCAGCGGCGTACTGGCGGGCGGTCTCGTAGATCCCATCGCGGGTTTCGGGCGGCCCTTCGACGGTGCCCTTGAGCTGCGCGGCGACCGCGGTGAAACCGTGGTCGCGCAGGATGTCCAGCGGGGTGCGATCGGCGGGGAACGCCAGCCACTGCATCACGTCGGTGATCGGGCGTTCGTCGAGCGCGGCGGCGAGGAAAAGCTGGCTGAGGATGTTGGATCCGGCCTTGGACCAGAAATCGCCCTGCTGACTCGCGTCCACCGAGGCGGCGAGGAAGTGGCCGGCCAGTCTTCCGGCTCCGTCGAGGGTTTTGGCGTCGGCCAAGGGGTTCCACCACATCGCGCGTTCGGCGTGCGCGATCTGCTGCGGGTCCATCGACCAGGTCCGGCCGACGGCCGCCCGTGAGTCGAGCGTGGCCGTGTAGGCGTCGCCGGACGCCTTGTTCGAGGTGATCATGACCGGACCGGGGGCGTTGAGGATGGAGGGGATCGCCAGGCTGGTGGTCTTCCCGGACCGGGGAGCCATGATCGCGACGGCGACGTCCTCGTATCCCATCCTCACCTCGTGGCGTGTGCCCTGGAGGGTGCCGAGGAGGATGCCGGTGTCGGCGGCGTCGATGCGCTTGGTGTTCATCAGGCTCGGGCGCAGGGAGCGGGCCTTGGCGGTGATCGCCGTGGCCATCAGGGGTTCGACGTCCCTGGCCTTGGCCATACCGGTGATCTTCTTACGGCTGCCGCCTCGGTTCTTGTGCCGGGCCCACAGGAGGCCGGCCGTGGCGGCGAGGGCGAGGAGGACGGCGGTCGGGACGATGCGCGCGCCGATCAGGAGGGATGGTTCTCCGGCCGCGGGCCAGAGCCGATCGGGGTGCAGGAGGGCGGCGGCCGGTCGGTAGGGCGCCCAGGTGCCTCCGGTGAGGCGGGCGGTGATGTTGCCGGACAGCCAGGCGAGGTGGGAGAGGGGGACGACGACGGCCAGGACACCCAGCAGGAGCCGGAAGGCGAGATCGTAGCCGTCGTTGTTGCTGGAGGAAGGAGGCAAGGGCGCGGTGTGCTTCGATGCGGGGACGGGGGGTCAGCGG
>NZ_JBXVPZ010000668.1:0-3915 GCF_057961495.1 Streptomyces sp. P5F9
GTGTGTGGGCGGGCTCCATGGTTCGACCCACTCCCCGTCGACGCGGAAACGCTGTTTCGGGGATGTGGAAGCCGAGTTGACGCCGCCCGCGATGACGAGTTCGTCCATGCCCGCGCGGATGCTCGCCGCCGCGCTCTGCACGGCGGCGAGTCCGGCGGCGCAGTGGCGGTTGTGGGCCAGGCCGGGTACGGAGGTGAGGCCGACGGTCAGTGCCGCGTGCCGGGCCACGACCCCGCCGCCGTAGAGGCCCTCGCCGAGGATCACGTCGTCGATCGCGTCCGGGTCGAGGTCGTCCGTGGCGGCCGCTGCGGCGACGATGTGGTGGGCCAGGTCGAACGCGGTGGTGTCGCGCAGGGTGCCCTTGACGGCGGTGCCGACGGGCGTGCGCAGGGCGGACACGAGGACTGCTTCAGGCATGGGTGGTCTCCAACTCGGCCAGCAGGGTGCGGCGCAGCAGCTTTCCGGTCTCGGTCTTGGGGAGTTCGGCGCGGAACACGATCGCGTCCGGGGTCTTGGAGGAGCGCAGCCGGTCCTTGACCCACTGGCGGACCTCCGCCGGGTCGCCCTCGCCGACCACGACGGCCACGATCCGCTGCCCCCACTCCGGGTCGGGCACACCGATCACCGCCGCCTCCACGATGCCGGGGTGGGCGACGAGAACGTCCTCTATCTCGGCGGGAGCGATGTTCTCGCCGCCGCGGATGATGGTGTCGTCGGCGCGTCCCTCGATGAACAGATAGCCGTCGGCGTCCAGTCGGCCCCGGTCCCGGGTGGGGAACCAGCCTTCCGCGTCCAGAGCGCTGCGTCCGCCGTACTCGCCGGAGATCTGCTCCCCGCGCACGAACACGAGCCCGGTCTCCCCGGCGCGGGCCGGCTTTCCGTCGTCGTCACGGATCTCGATCTCGACGCCGGGCAACGGCCGCCCCACGGACCCGAGTCGGTCCCGTACGGCCGGGTCGGACGCCGCCAGTGCCTCGCGGTGGTCGTCGGGCCCGAGGACCGCGACCGAGGAGGCCGTCTCCGTCAGGCCGTACGCGTTGACGAACCCCGTTCCGGGAAAGATCTGCAACGCCCGCTCCACCACGGGCCGCGGGGTCCTGGCGCCGCCGTAGGCGAGGCTCCGGAGTGTGGGTGTGCCGGCGTCGTCGGCGGGGACCTCCGCGACGATGCGGGCCAGCATGGTGGGGACGACGAGTGCGTGGGTGACCTGTTCGCGGCGCGCGGTCTTGAGCCACTCCCCCGCGTCGAAGGCGGACAGGTACACGAGGCGGCGGCCGGAGTAGAGGCTGGTGAGCAGGTTCATCAACCCGGCCACGTGGTAGGGCGGTACGGCCACGAGTGCCGCGTCGCCCTCCTCTGCGGAGGCGAACTCCTGGGTGTTGAGGACGTAGGCCAGGAGGTGCCGGTGGCGCAGCAGTGCCGCTTTGGGCTCGGCGGTCGTGCCGCTCGTGTAGAGGACCACCGCGACGGCGTCCTGGTCCTGGGTCAACTCCGGTGCGTCGGCGTCCTCTTCGGCGCTCAGCAGGTCGTCGAGGTCGGTGGGGCGCAAGACGAGGGCGTCGGGGTGGCGGGCCATGAGGCGGGCCAACTGGTGTTCGCCCAAGCGGTAGTTGAGCGGGATGAACGGGATGCCCGCCAGGGCTGCCCCGAACAGGGCCACCGGGTAGGCGAGGTGACTGGGGCTCAGGTACAGCACGGCCGGGTGGCCCCGGAAGCGGTGCGCGGCGGCGCGGGCGCGGGCGAGCAGGTCCGAGGCGGTCAGGGAGCGGCCGTTCGCCGTGACCACGGGCCGGTCGCCGCCCGAGGCCACCATCTCCAGAATCATGGTTATATTCATGAGAATGCTATTCTCGTCTCACTAGAGCGCTGTTCGCAAGAGAGGAAATCCTTGATGCAGATCAGTGGGAGCTCCGCAGTGGTCGTCGGCGGGGCGGGCGGCCTGGGCGAGGCCACCGTCCGTCGGCTGCACGCGGCGGGAGCGAAGGTCGTCGTCGCCGATCTGGCCGACGAGAAGGGCAAGGCCCTGGAGCAGGAGCTGGGTGTCCGCTACGTGCGCACCGACGCCACCTCCGAGGACGACGTCCAAGCGGCCCTGGCCGAGGCCGAGTCGGCGGGACCGCTGCGGATCTCGGCGGACGCGCACGGCGGCCCGGCGAGCGGTGGCCGGCTCGTCGGCAAGGACGGCTCGCCCCTCGACCTCGCGGGATTCCGCACGACGATCGACGTCTATCTCACCGGCGTGTTCAATGTGCTGCGCCTGGCCGCCGCCGCGATCGCCCGCCAGGAGCCGCTGGACGGCGGCCGGGGCGTCATCGTCAATACGGCCTCGATCGCCGCGTACGAGGGCCAGATCGGCCAACTCCCTTACGCCGCCGCCAAAGGCGGGGTCGTCAGCATGACCCTGGTCGCCGCCCGCGACCTCTCCCCGCTCGGCATCCGGGTCGTCACGATCGCGCCGGGCACGTTCAACACGCCGGCGTACGGCAAGGCGGGCGACCAGTTGGAGGCCTACTGGGGGCCCCAGATCCCGTATCCGAAGCGCATGGGGCAGCCGGTCGAGTACGCGGGTCTCGTGCAGCACATCGTCGAGAACGACTATCTCAACGGCGAGGTCGTCCGCCTCGACGGCGCCCTCCGGTTCCCGCCGAAGTAACCGGCATGGGCCAAGTGGCGGGCGTGGGCGGGCAGGTGAAGGGCAAGGTCGCGTTCGTCGCGGGCGCCAGCCGCGGCATCGGCCGTACGGTCGCGATGGCGCTCGCGGAGGCGGGCGCCTCGGTGGCCGTGGCCGCGCGTTCCGAGCGGGAAGGCCGGCTGCCCGGGACGATCCACTCGGTCGCCGACCGGATCACCGCGGCGGGCGGACGCGCCCTGCCGGTGCCCTGCGACGTGAGCGACGAGGCGTCGGTCGACGCGGCCGTCGCCGCCACGGTCGCGGAGTTCGGCGGAATCGACATTCTCATCGCCAATGCCGGGGTGCTGTGGCTCGGCCCGGTCGAGTCGACGCCGCTGAAACGCTGGCAGTTGTCGCTGGACGTCAATCTCACCGGGGTGTTCCTGGTGACCCGCGCGGTGATTCCGCACGTACGGGCGCGTGGTGGGGGCTCGTTGGTGGCCGTGACGACCGGCGGGGTGGGTATGACGGACCGGGGCGCCAACGCGTACTGGGTGTCCAAGGCGGCGGTCGAGCGCCTCTACCTGGGCCTCGCCACCGACCTGCGGAAGGACAACATCGCGGTCAACTGCCTTGCCCCGTCACGGGTGGTGCTCACGGAGGGGTGGCAGGCGGGTGGCGGGGGCCGGGAGATCCCGCCGGAGATGGTGGAGCCGCCGGAGGCGATGGCGCGGGCCGCGGTCCTCCTCGCGGGCCAGGACGCGACGGGCCTCACGGGAACCGTCCAGCGCTCCGAATCCCTTGCCTGAAAGGCGGTTGGCCTGCGGGCGACGCGGGACGCGCATGACTGTTCGGCATCTTCCGGGGCACTCGGGAGACAACGGCGCAGCCACCGGCATCACCGGTGGCTCGCCGTCCATCCGTAGGGGTTAACAGATGCTTGCATTCGTGGCGGCCGCACTCTTCTTCATCGCCTTCATCGTCCGTGTCACCGAGACGTCGACGCAGATCGTCTTCAGCTCGACGAGCCTCATGCTGCTCGGGCTCGCCTTCCTCGCCGCGCACTCGGCCGGCGTGGGGACCGGCTGGTCCGCGCGGCGGAGCAGCGGCCGTCGGCGCTGATGAAGCGGCGCGCTCCCTCGACAGCGCGCCTCCTTGGACAGCCGCCGGCCGGTCACCGTCCGGCGCGTTCTCGCACCGCCGCACAGACCCCACCGTCGACGAGAACGTCGATCCCGGAAATGAAAGCGGCCTCGTCCGACAACAGGAACGCCACCGCGGCCGCGACGTCCTCGGCCCGGCCC
>NZ_JBXVPZ010000669.1:0-3910 GCF_057961495.1 Streptomyces sp. P5F9
CCCCCTGGACCCACGTCGCGCGGGTCGCCGCGGCCCTCGCGGCGGGCATGGGGGTCGGCCGCTTCGTCTACACCCCGATCCTCCCGCTGATGCACACCCAGGCGGGGCTCTCCACCGACGCCGGCGCCCACCTGGCCACCGCCAACTACGTCGGCTACCTCCTCGGCGCCCTCGCCGGAATCCTGTTCCCCGCCCTGGTCCGCTCCCGCACGGCCCTGCGCGGCTCGTTCGTCCTGCTGATCGGCACGCTGGCCGCCATGCCCGTCACCCACAGCACCACGACATGGATCGCGCTGCGGCTACTGGCAGGGGTGGCGAGCGCGTTGATCTTCGTGGTCGCGGTCAGCTCGCTCCTCGGCCATCTGCGCAACCACCCGGCATACATGCCCGGTTGGGGCTTCGGCGGCGTGGGCGCGGGCATCGCGCTCTCCGGTCTGCTGGTCCTCGCCGTGCGCTCCGTAGCGGACTGGCAGGTCGCGTGGTGGTCCTCGGCCGCCCTCGCCACGGCACTCGCGGCGGCCGCGTGGAATCTACG
Source organism: Streptomyces sp. P5F9 (assembly GCF_057961495.1). Classification (NCBI taxonomy): domain Bacteria; kingdom Bacillati; phylum Actinomycetota; class Actinomycetes; order Kitasatosporales; family Streptomycetaceae; genus Streptomyces; species Streptomyces sp. P5F9. Next base: position 536 of record NZ_JBXVPZ010000669.1, read on the forward strand.
GCCCGAGGCACCGGCCGCACCCCCAACCGGCGCCCCTGAAAAGGTGGTTGACCCCTGGTTCGGCGCCCTGTTCGTCAGCTACACCCTGGAGGGCGTGGGCTACATCGTCGCCGGTACCTTCCTGGTCGCCGCGATCGGGCAGAGTTCCCCCGGCTGGATCGGCAGCGGCGCATGGGTACTCGTCGGACTGGCCGCCGTACCGTCCTCCGCCCTCTGGGCACGGCTCGGGCGCCGCTGGTCGCGGCCAGGGCTGCTGTGCGTGGCGCTGGTGATCCAGGCGATCGGCATCGCCCTGCCAGCGCTGGCCGGCGGGGTGGCGGCGGCCCTGGTCGGCGCGGTGCTGTTCGGCGCCACCTTCATCGGCGTCAGCACGCTCGCCCTGGCAACCGGCGCGGAGCTGCGATTCCCGCGCTCGGTGGCCCTGTTGACCGCCGGCTACTCCGTCGGCCAGATCCTCGGCCCCCTCGCCGTGGCCCCACTCCTGCACCACGGCTACCGCCCGGCCCTGCTCCTGGCCGCCGCGGTGGTCCTCGCCGCGGCCGTCGCAGCCGCCGTCCTGCGGACCGGCTTCCCGCCTCGTCAAGCGGTGGCGCTACGACACTCCGCGCCCGCCCGGGACGTACGGACCGCCGGTCGTTGATCAGGCGGTACGGGCCCCGAGCAGGGCCAGGCAGTTGGCCCAAAGGGGGCTCAGACGCCCGGTGTTGTTGTAGAGCTTCGCGAACATCACCTGGCCCTCCAACTGCGCGACGACGGAACGCGCCGCCTCCTGGGAGTCGTCGACGGTCACGTCCCCTCGCTCGCGCGCCTCGCCGATGACCGAGGCGACCATCTCGACCTGGACGTCGAAGATCTCCTGAAGCCGCGCGCGAACGGCCTCGGCCTGATTGCTCATCTCCAGGCTGAGGTTGCCGAACAGACAGCCCAGCACGGTGCCGCAGCCCTGCTGTACGGCGTGCTGCCCGGCCTCGGTCTCCTCGAACAACTGCCGCAGCCGGTCCAGCGGTTGGGCACCGCCGGTCTCCCCGCTCAGGATGCGCGTCCACTCACGGCGCTGGTCGGCCCAGTGTTCGTCGACGACGGCCAGCGCGAGGGCCTCCTTCGACGCGTAGAAGTAGTAGAAGCTGCCCTTCGGCACTCCGGCGGCCTTGCAGATCTCGGCCACCCCCAGCGCCGAGTAACCGCGCGCCTCGAAGAGCGTCCGCCCGGCGGCGAGGATCTTCTCTCCGGCGTCACTGGTCCTACCCATACGACGACTATACGACCGGTCGGCTATCCCCCGCCGAGCAGTTCGAGCCGGGCCACCAGGTCCGCCGCCGTCGACTTGATCGTCTCCAGACCCGGCTTCCCCCACGGCCGCGGCTCGGTGTCGACGACACACACCGTGCCCAGCACCATCCCCGTGGAGTCGATGAGCGGCGCCCCCAGATAGGAACGGATCCCGAACTCGTCGACGACCGGATTGCCCGCGAACCGCGGATAGTCGCAGACGTCTTCCAACACCAACGCCTTACGTCTGACCACCACATGGGGGCAGAACCCATAATCACGCGCCATCTGCCTGCCCACCTCGGGCTTGGCGTGCTCTCCTCCCGAGACGGGCCGGGGCAGTCCCACCCCGCCCGGAGTGTGCAGACCGGCGAAGAACTGCCGGTTCTCGTCGATGAAGTTGACCATGGCGTACGGCGCCCCGGTCAGGTCGGCGAGCTGGTCCGCGAAGGCGTCGAGCGCCGGGTCCGGGTGCTCCCCCAGGCCCAACCCGCGCAGCCGGCGCCGCCGTTGAGGGGCCTCCTTGTCCTCGGGCGTGAGCAGCAGACGACCGGCCGGACGCGGCGGGTCGTAGCTCATGGGCGAACTCCGTCCATGTGGACGTATGACATAGAGGAACTCCGTGGCGGTGTGCGGGGATCACATGTGGGCACCATGGCTCGGCGCGTGTGCCGGGGCGTGGGCGATGAGATGGCGTACGAGGGTCAGCAGGGTCTGGACTCCGGAACTGGAGATCCGCGCGTCGCAGCGGACGACCGGGATCCCGGGGTCGAGATCTATGGCGGCACGCACCTCCTCGGGGTCGTAGCGGTAGGAGCCGTCGAATTCGTTGATCGCGACGATGAAGCCGAGGCCGCGCTGCTCGAAGAAGTCGACGGCCGCGAAGCACTCCTCCAGCCGTCGTGTGTCGGCGAGGATGACCGCGCCGAGCGCGCCTTCGGACAGCTCGTCCCACATGAACCAGAACCGCTCCTGTCCGGGCGTGCCGAACAGATAGAGCACGTGTTCCGGGTCGAGGGTGATCCGGCCGAAGTCCATCGCCACGGTCGTCTCGACCTTGTTCTCGATGCCTTCGAGATCGTCGGTCGCGGCACTGACCGTGGTGAGCAGCTCCTCCGTACTGAGCGGCGCGATCTCGCTCACGGCGCCGACGAAGGTCGTCTTGCCGACGCCGAAGCCTCCAGCCACCAGGATCTTCAGTGCGGTGGGGAAGGGGTCGTGGCCGCTCTCGTAGTCAGAGCTGTCGTCGTAGTCCATCGAGCACTGCCTCCAGAAGAGACCGGTCAGTGGGGTTGTGGTGGAACTCGGGTGGCTTGGTGGTCAGCGTCCCGCAGTCGACGAGGTCCGACAGCAGCACCTTGGTGACCACGGCCGGCAGCTTCAGGTGGGCCGCGACCTCGGCGACCGAGACGGGTGCGCGGCACAGGTCGAGCGCCTGCGCGTGCTCGGGTCCGAGGTAGCCGAGGGGGGTGGCGCCGGTGGCCATCACCTGCGACAGGAGGTCGAGTGCGACGGAGGGCCGGGTACGGCCGTTGCTGACCGTGAAGGGGCGCACCAGACGTCCGGCCGCGTCGTCCAACCAAGGCCCGTCGCCGGCCGTCGCCACGCTCAAGGCCTCATCGCAGGTGATTCGACGGCGTTCTGCCGGGGGGCGGTCACGAGGTAGGGGCGGACGCTCTTCACCAGCATCGCCATCTCGTAGCCGAGGACGGCCGCGTCGGCCTCGCGGCCGGCGAGCACGGCGAGGCAGGTGCCGGATCCTGCGGTGGTGACGAAGAGCAGCGTCGAGTCGAGCTCGACGACGACCTGCCGGACGTCTCCACCGTCACCGAAGCGGACGCCCGCGCTACGGCCGAGGGAGTACAGCCCGGAGGCCAGGGCGGCCATGTGGTCGGCGCTGTCGGGGTCGAGCCCGTGAACCGACTTCACAAGCCCGTCGCAGGAGAGCAGCACCGCGCTGGTGGTGTGCGGTACGCGCTGCACGAGGCCGCTCATCAGCCAGTCGAGATCGGATACATGGCCGGTCGGCGCGTCGCTCGCCATGGTGGATCGACTCCTTGGGGTACGAAGGTCTGCGGGAGCGCGGGTGGGGGTGTCAGCTGTCTC